>JAKDNC010000208.1 GCA_030452025.1 Nocardioides sp.
GCATCGACTGGCCTATCCCGTGCTCGCCTACACGATGATCGCCGTACTCACCTCGGTCATCTGGGACCGCTTCATCTGGGCGCCACTGGCGCTCTCCCTCGTGGTCGCCGCGCGGGTCCGCGTAACCAGTTCGACCCCGGACAGTTCTCCCATGCAACACGACGCTGCGCCCCACGAGGACGCGCCCACCCGTCCACCCGCACGCCAAGGAGCCCCCACGTGATCCGCAGCGTCTCGCACGCAGCCAAGCGCACCAAGCAGACGGTGCAGTCCTTCGACAACGGGCCACGCATCCTCGCCGACCTGTTCACCAAGCGGCTCCTCGGGCGTCCCGGCGACATCACGCTCAAGCTCAAGGGGTACGACGTCGTCGCACCGAACGTGCCGGGCGCGCGGTTCCCGGTCTACGAGGCGCTGGTCGAGGACGCCTACCGGATCCCCTGGCTGACCGCGGGGCTGTCCGCCTCGCCGCTGGCTCTCGACCTGGGCGGGCACATCGGGTCGTTCGCGCTCGCGTTCGCTTCGGCACAGGCGTCGGGGCGGGTGGCCTGCTTCGAGGCGACCCCGGGGACGTTCGGCTACCTCGAGCAGAACATCTCGCGCAACGGCCTGTCCGCACGCGTGGTCGCCCACAACATCGCGGTCTCCGACCACGAGGGCGAGCTCGTGATGGCATCGCACGGAGACGGCTCGGGGCACAACGGGGTGCTGCACCTTGGTGAGACCGGATTGACGACGATCTCGGTGCCGTGCGTCCCGGCTGCTTCGGCGTTCGCGATGACCTCGGAGAAGTTCGGGGACCCGGTGGAGGTGGTGAAGATGGACATCGAGGGCGCTGAGTACGACATGATCCTGAACTCCTCGCCCGCCGACTGGGCCTCGGTCCAGCGAGTGGTGATGGAGTATCACGACCTTCCGGGCCGGTCCTGGTCCGAGCTCGCTTCATGGTTCGCCTCCGTGGGCCTGATCGAGCAGGACCGGGAGGCGGATCCGCACAAGAACCTGGGCCTGGCCTGGCTCTCACGCACCCCGCTCTGACCGGAGTCGCCTGGATGCCTCGCCTGCCGTCGTCTCTCGAACCGCTCTTCCCGGTCGTGAAGCGGGCCCATCGATTCGCCACCCGTCGGGTGGGGGCGGTGACCCGCGCGCTCGCGCCGGGTGACCACCGGGCACCGGTGAGCTTCACCCGGGCGGTGCCGCGGACGGCGTACCTCTCGTCGGCGGAGGCCGCTTCGGCGGAGTCGACAGTGACATTGCACCCGGGCGGACGAGCCGAGGTTCTGCAGCGGCCGGCGCCGGAGGGGATCCCGGCGGCCCACCCGTGGTGGAAGTCGGTGACAGCAACGACGATCCCGCCACGGTTCGTGCTCGAGATGGAGCACGGTCAGGTTGTCGGGAACTACTCGGCGCACGTGAGCGCCGACAATGTGCTCGATCTGGAGACGAGCCCCTACTACGACATCGAGGGATGGCGGGAGCATCCGATCTTCCTGCGACCGCGACTGCCGGAGGCCTCGCTGGTGCCGGGGTCGCTGCTCTCCCTCTCGACGCGCGGCACCGGGGTGAACTACTACCACTTCGTGATGGACCTGCTGCCACGCTGGGCGGCGTACGTCGAGGCCTTCCCGGGGCAACGACCGGACTACCTGCTCGCCGACACCACTGCGCGGTATGCGCAGGAGCTGCTTGCGCTCGTGGGGCTCGACGACCTCCCGATGCTCTCGCCGACCAAGCACAGCGCATTCCGGGCGGACCGACTGCTGGTGCCGTCGATCGGGAACGTCGACACATTGGGTCCCGCCTGGAACTCCGCGTGGCTGCGCGAGACGTTGCCACCGTCGGGTCGTGGCGCCCTGCCGTCACGGATCTACGTCACGCGGGGGTCGAAGCGGAACTCACGCCGGGTCGTCAACGAGGACTCGCTGGTCTCGATCCTGGAGCCGATGGGGTTCTCGATCCTGGACCCGGGCGAGCTTTCGGTGCAGGACCAGATCGATGCGTTCGCCGCCGCCGAGGTGGTCGTGGCGCCACACGGGGCCGCGTTGACGAACCTGAACTTCTCACCCGTCGGGGTCAGGGTCCTTGAGCTCTTCCACCCGCGCTACCTCAACCCCGGGATGTGGGCGATCGCCGCCAACGTGCCCGAGTCGCGATATCGCTACCTCGTCGGCAAGCCGACCGAGATCCGGCCGCCCGGGGCGCAGATGAAGGCGGTGTTCGGGGACATCACCGTTGATCTCGGCGAGTTCCACGACGTGCTCACCGACCTCCTGCGCTGACCGGCACCGCTCAGGCCTCGATCCACCGATCGACGCCGTCGCGAGCGGGCGAGAGATCGGTGGATCGAGGTTCAGACCGCGATGGCCACCTCGGCCACCGAGCCGATGGCCGCGACCACCGCCTGGTCGACGACCTCGGCCTTCGGTGCCAGCGCGCGCAGCGTCCACTCGCCGTCGCGGGTGAAGAACCGGAAGTGCCCGGTCGCCGAGGTCGGAACCTCGGCAGTGAACTCACCCGTCCGGTCGAGGAGACGCACGTAGGCGTTGCCCACCGGCTCACCGCCGCGCGTGACCTGGCCCTGCACCACGGCCTCCTTGGCGACGTCCACGCCGTCGAGGGAGAGACCACCTTCAGTTGCACCGCACATGTCTGTTACTTCCTATTTCTGGTCAGTCTGGTCAGTAGAGTTGATCGGGTTGTCTCTTTTTGGGGGGGGTCAGGCCTCGCCGCGCTCGTCGCCGAGCACGATCGGGACGCCCACGAGGGAGCCGTACTCGACCCACGAGCCGTCGTAGTTCTTCGTGTTCTCGTGACCGAGCAGCTCGTGCAGCACGACCCACGTGTGCGAGGAGCGCTCGCCGATGCGGCAGTAGGCGATGGTGTCCTTGCCGAAGTCGACGCCGGCGTCCTCGTAGAGCTTGGTCAGCTCCTCGTTCGACTTGAACGTGCCGTCGTCGTTGGCCGCCTTGCTCCACGGGATGTTGGCGGCCGTCGGCGGGTGCCCGGCGCGCTGGGCCTGTTCCTGCGGGAGGTGGGCCGGGGCCAGCAGGCGGCCGGCGTACTCATCGGGGCTGCGGACGTCGACAAGGTTCTTGGTGCCGATGGCAGCGACCACGTCGTCACGGTTCGCGCGCTTGGTGCTGTCCAGCTTCTGCGCGGTGTACGTCGTGGCGGTGCGCTCGGGGACGTCCTGGACGAGCTCGCGGGACTCAAGCTCCCACTTCTTGCGGCCACCGTCGACAAGCTTGACGTCCTGGTGGCCGTAGAGCTTGAAGTACCAGTAGGCGTAGGCCGCGAACCAGTTGTTGTTGCCGCCGTAGAGCACGACTGTGTGGTGGTTGCTGACGCCGCTCTTCGACAGGAGGGCCTCGAAACCGTCCTTGCTGATGATGTCGCGGCGGATCTGGTCCTGCAGGTCGATGGACCAGTCGAACTTGATCGCGTTCTTGATGTGGCCCTTGTCGTAGGCCGTGGTGTCCTCATCGACCTCGATCAGGACGATCTGGTCGTTGTCGATGTTGTCCTCGACCCACTGGGTCGTGACCAGCGTCTCTTCGCGGCTCATGTCGCTGCTTCTCTCTCTCGGTCGTGCATGGTGTGTGTGAATTCAGTGCATCCGGCGCGATCAGGCGGCGGCTGCGGGGCGGGCGACGAGCCGAGGGGCAACAGGCACCTCTCGCACCCCGGGCAGAACGCCGAAGACTGCGTTGACCACCGGCCGAAGCCGCTGTGCGCGCCTACTCCTGGGATGTGCCGACTTGTCGCGAGTCAGCGAAACTCGATCGGCACGGGACGACGGCACTCACCAGGGCGGACCAACTCAGACCAGAAGGCTCTGGGCCAGAGGGCTCTGGGAGGGGTGATTGCGTCCCGTCAGGGCATTCGACACAGGGCCGAGCGCGTGCGGCAGTGATCCACTGCGCGGCGCTTGGTCAGCATGGTCGTGAACATGAGGAGGAGACTACGTCGGATCCGGGGCGACGCGAAGTCGAAATCTCACGATGTGAGCATGCTGTCCACAATGCAAGACACGAGGAGGTCGACCAGACGCCGACTCGGGTCACTCCACTCGGGTCAACCTGGAGAGTCGCTGGTAGGCCGCGACCGCAGCGAGTTGCGAATTCACCTCGAGCTTCTTCAACACCGACTTCACCTGGCCGCGGACCGTGTCCACGCTGACCTCGCCAACCGACGCGATCGCCGTCACTGACCGCCCGTCACACAGTGCCCGCAGGATCTCCATCTCCCGCGGGCTCAACCGCTCCATCCGGTCGGTCAGCGCCCGGAGCTCCGCACTGCGCTCCTGCCACAGCGCGAGCAGTCGATCGCGCTCCGCCTGCGTCATCACCTCTGCGCCGGAGGCCAGCAGGTTCAACGCCTCGGCCAGGCGGTCCAGGCCGATCGTCATCGGCATCACCGCCGAGGCCCCTGCCTCGATCCCGGCGCCCCACCTCGCCTGGTCAGCGGCCCCGGTCAACAGCAGCCACTCCGCGGTTCCCACCGCCCGCAGGACGGCCAATGCGTCGCGAAAGTGCAACGGATCGTCGAGCTCCTGCATCAACAACCCGACGTCCGGGGACAGCTCATCCACCCGGCGACCCAGTTCCCGGGCATGGGTCAAGGTGTCCGGGGTCGAGAGGCCGACGAACTCGAAGCCGTGCCCGGTCAACGCGGTCCGCACGGCCTCGCCGGTCAATGCCTGGTCCGCGACCACCACGACGCGTAGGCCGCGTGGCCGTGCCGCTACTGCGTCCGCTGTGCTGCTTGACATCTGCCGTCCTAGGGGCTGTGCATCGCAAGTCGGGGACGACGCCTCCGACACGATCGTCATCGCTGCCGGACTCAGGACACTAGTGGTGTGCCGTGGGCGCAGTGGACAGACCAGTCAACTTCACCCAAATTGGATGAGCAACCACCAGGCCGGCCGGGCGCTCGGGACACCCGACCGGCTGCTCGGTGGTCACATCTTCTCACTGAGGCTCCATCCATGTGGGGGGATATCCACAGGCCGCCCCAGTCACGCGTTTCGTTCACCTCTTGCGCACGCACGCGAAGAGGTGGCGCCCGTGGTTCCCCGAGTACGGCGGCCGGTCATCGTGGTCGGGCCCGAGATCGACCACCTCGTCGAAGGTGGTGTACTCCAGCAGGAATTCGCGCACGTAATCGCTGTCCCAGACCGCCAGCGAGTTCCGGAACCAGCGCTCGTGCGCCTGACCGGTGTCGAGGAACAACACCGACCCGGTCACTTCGTCGAGCAGCTCGACCAGTCGCTGGGCCGACACCTTGCCCCGCCCCAACGCGAAGTGGTGGAGCAGGCTGAAGCAGGACACGACGTCCCACCGCCGTCCGGATCCGGCCGCCCGCAGGCTGGCCTCCCGCAAGAAGGGCACCACCTCGCTGGTGTGCACCTCCGCCCGAGCCAGGCCGTAGGCGTGCTGCCCGACCTCCGGCGCCAGCGGGTCTGGGTCAACGCCCTCGCTGCGATACCCGAAGCTGCTCATCCCCGCCACGAACCAGCCATAGCAGCTGGCCACGTCCAGATGACTGGTGAAACCGGGAGCGATTCCGTGTGAACCCAGGAACAGGTCCATCTTCTCCAGCCGGTCAGTGCATCCGCGCACCGCCGGCCACGTCGCGACCTCCGGCGACTCGATCGGCTGGTAGAGCTCGTCGGCCCCGCCGCTGCCCGACATCCGGTGCAACGCATCCTGCAGCGGCGTGCTCACCGACAGCCGGCTCACCCGGGCCGGCACCGTCGCGGCACCCGAGACCGCGTACGCCGCCACGCGGTGATGGCCGTCGATCAGCTGGAAACAGTCGGAGCCGCGGATCGGCGCCACCCGGATCGACTCGCCCCGCTCCTGCCCACGCGGTCGCGGAAAGATCGGCCCTGCGGCGTACGCCGAGTTGCACCGCAAGTAGTCCTGCGCGAGCGCGACCACCCCGGCCTCATCGGTCGCGGCCCCGAAGCGCCCGGTCAGCGCGAGGCAGCGCCGCGCCAGCTGCCCGTAGTCCGAGCCGAGGATGTCGCGCTCGTCGAGCTCTCGCACAGCGTTGGCCCGGAGCAGGCGGGCGTGCGGCCCAGCGAGGACCGGCCTCGAGGGCCACATCGGATCACCGATCGCGGCAGCGAACTCGCTGGCCCCCATCAGCGCCTGGCCCCCCAGCAGGATCCGGTCGACCAGCACATTCTCGGTCCCACCGTGGCCCAACTTCCGTCGGCGCGCCTTCGTCGTGCGTCTTTGCAGCGTCACAATGCTCATGAACAGTCTCCCACCCTCAACGACTCATCCCACGAGGTCCCCACCCCTTCGTCGTGTGCAACCATCGTGCCCCCACGAGGGGCCCCCTGCCTGCTGATTGGGCCCAGACCCCCTCTTTTGGGGATGCCAAAACCCCGGTCGGACCGCGAATCTGGTGCTGCATGCACCTGGGCTGCTGCATGCACCACGGCCGAGCCCCCCCTCCCCCCCGCCGCCCGCGGCCCCCCCCCCCCCCCCCCGGGGGCGCCCGG
>JAKDNC010000209.1 GCA_030452025.1 Nocardioides sp.
ACGACCGCCTCACCCGGGACCACGCTGACCGCGCCGGACAAGGGGTGGAAGGTATCGCAGCATCAGCGTCGACCAGGTGAGATGGGTGATCAGCGGGGCCTGGATGCCACCAGAGGCCCGACGCTGCAGGCCGAAGAGCAGGCCCATCAACGTGGCCGCGATGACCAGAGCGGGATTGCGTGTGGTCGTGGTCGACAGGGCGTAGATCGCCGTGGATGTGACCACCGGATGGCGGTCGCGCACGGATGCGTACAGCGCACCGCGGAAGAACACCTCCTCGCCGATGCCGTTGACCAAGGCAGTGGCGAGCACCGGTCCGTCACTTCCCTCATCCGCAAACACCAGGACCCGCGCCACGGCCTCGTCGAGGAACGGAATGCGGCGCGCCACGAGCGCACAGCCGTAGAAGAACGCGAAGGCACCCACACCGGTGAGGAAGGGTGTGACGACGGGACGGTGGAACCGACCGTCACGACTCTGGATCCAGCCGCGGTGTAGCGGCCCCGAGGCGAGTCCGCCGGCAGTCCACGTCGCCGCAACCGAGATGCTCCGGACATAGAACGCAGGCGAACCCGGGCGCGCTGACAGCGAGGCTCCCAGCAGGCCTGCACCGACCACGGACACGCCGGTGACCACGGCCCTCCTTCGCTGGGCAACAGAGAAGGGTTCGTGCGGGCGCTGCGAAACGACATGGGTCAGTCTCCGTGGGAGGCGACCAGCCAGCCTGGACCGCAGTGAAGTCACCGGTCCCCCTCCGCTCGGTCCTCCCCGAGAGCCAGACGGACGGCGTCGTCATAGCTGGTCAGGGGTATCGGAAGCAGCGTGAGGATGGACGGGTCATGCACGACGACCTCGTTCGCCATCGAGTCGATCAGCGCGCGGCCCGACTGCACGTCCACGTCGGTGACCAGCGCCAGCCAGCGGGACGAGAGCCCGGGCGTGAGAAGTGGAACGGGAAAGATCGGCAGCCTGCGATGCTCGATCGCGGCCACGCGCTGAAGCATCTCGGCATATTCGAGCACCTCCGGACCACCAACCTCGAAGGTGCCCCCCAGCGCGTCGGTGAGTCCGAGCACGCCGACCAGGTAGTGGACCACGTCGGCAACGGCAATGGGCTGGGTCCGGGTCCGCACCCAGCGTGGAGTGACCATCGCGGGAAGGTGCTGCACGAGCTGGCGCGTGATCTCCCAGGAGATGCCTCCGCCACCGATGATGATGCCAGCGCGCAATGTCGTCACCGGAACACCACCGGCTGCGAGCAGGCCCTCCACCTCACGCCGACTGCGCAGGTGCGCGGACAACGAGTCATCGTCGCGTCCCAGACCTCCGAGATAGACGATCTGGGTCACCCCTGCATCGGCGGCCGCCATGCCGAAGGCACGCGCCGCTGCGGCATCTCGCTCCACGAAGTCGGGAGAGTCAAGGGAATGCACCAGGTAGTAGGCGGTGGAGCATCCGGCAAGGGCCGCGGGGAGCGTGCCCGGGTCGTGCACGTCACCATGGACCGGTCGCCCCGGCCCGTCGTATCGCCCCGGGTTCCTGGTCATCGCCCGCAGATCATGGCCGTCATCGCTCAACGCGCGGACCAGCCGCGCACCGACGAAGCCGGTGGCTCCGGCCACCAGGACCGGATCCGTCCTCATGACGGGGACCCTGTCGAGTGGCGACCGGGCTGGGTCCGCTGGTACCCGGCTTCACCTCCCTGCCGACCGCCGTACGGCCGGCCATGATCGGCAAACTCATCCCGCGCGAACGAGAGGGTGTGGCGGCCCAGACCGATGCGCGCTCCGGTCCGGAGCGCCTTGCGGGTCACCGACTGACCGTGGACCTGGACCTCGCCCTGCTCACTCGCGAACAGGACGAACTCGTCGTCCTCGTCGTGCCGCACCTCGGCATGCCGCTCCTCGAGTCCACGCAGTCTGATGTCGCACTCCGCTCCCGTGCCGATGGTGGTCACCCCCTCGCGCAGGCGGAAACTCCTTCGCCCGTCGAGGGAAGGCTCCGAGCCGGGTGCCAACACCAGACGCGGGCGGCCACCGCGGGCAGGGTCGTGCGTGGTGGCGACCGGCGCCCGGAGAGCCCGCAGCAGCGTCGGTGCCAGTGGCAGCAGGGTGGCAGGCGGGACAAGCCTGCGGGTGGGCAACATGGCGCCGGAACGGCCACGCACCCGTCCACGTAGACCAGCCAGCAGCCCTTGCACGCTGGGGATGCGCATGTTCCGCGACCGCGTCAGGCGCCGGCTCAGCCAGTTGCTCCGCACGGCTCCCAGCTCGAGCAGGAGGTTTCCGCCGCTCCTCACCGTGAGGTCCAAACCATTGTGAGCGAGGAAGTCCGCGACCCATCCCACGCTGTCGATGTCGTCACGTCCGGCGAAGGACACCGGATCGCTGACATCGAGACGGAGATGGCCGTCGCGACCCGACAGCTTGCCCCGCACGACATCGCCGGCGACGCTGACCTCGAAGTCGAGATCGGCCTCAACGCTCAGCAGCCTTGGAGTGTGCGCATTCATCCGACTCAGCTCGAGGAGTGCGTGTTGTCGCGGGTGCTGATGCGGAGCATGCCGTTCACCTTCCAGGTGGCGCGGGGTGCATCCGGGCCGGTGTCGCGCGGCACCTCCACAGACATGTCCACGAAGTCGTAGTTGATCTCAGCCTGCTTACCGGTGAGGAAGGACCACATCTCCCGCCCCAGATCGGCCCAGTCGACCACGTCTTCATCGCCGTGCGTGTGGTTGCTCATGATTCCCAACTTTCGCGAATATGTTGTCTAGGTATTCTTTGAACATGCATGTTTAGGTACACTCCCATCATGGCCCCGACATCCTTGGGAATGCAACCCCCTCTCGACGGTCTGAGCATCGGCGAGCTGGCCCGGCAGACCGGCGTACGTCCTGCGACGTTGCGGGCCTGGGAGACTCGCTTCGGCTTCCCGGCCCCCGTGCGGCTGGCCAGCGGCCACCGCCGCTACCCGACATCGATCGTCGAATCGGTGCGCACGGTCCTCCGGCGTCAGCAACAGGGCACCCGTCTGGAGGTGGCCATCGCCGCGCTCGGCTCAGCCACGGCCGACCCGGATCCCTCTGTCTTCCGTGCGATCACGCGTGGGCGCGGCGCAGCGACGGCCCACCCGCTGTCCAGACGGACCCTGGTGGCGCTCTCCCACGCGATCGAGGACGAGATCTGCGCCAGCGCGTCGGCGCCGATCCTCTTCGGGGCATTCCAGACCGCTCGGAGATTCTCCCAGTCCCGGTCGCGATGGAGGGAGCTTGCCCGGACCGCCACCTCAACCGTCGTCTTCGCCGACTTCGCCGACGACCAGAGCGGCGGGGACCGCTCGACCGAGCCGTTGCGAGCGACCCTTCCCCCTTCCGCTCCGATGCGCCGGGAGTGGGCCGTGGTCTGTGACTCACCAGACCTTGCGGTGTGCCTCTCCGCCTGGGAGCGTCCCGGCCAGGGCGCGAGCCCGGACCCAACACGCGTCTACGCGGCGGCCTGGACGGTCGCGCCGCGGCTCGTGCGACGTGCTGCCCTGGCCTGCGCGAGCCTGACGACGGCGACTGGCTCGCCGGATGGCGGGGTGCTGGCAGCAGAGCTCGGTGCAGCGACGTTGGCCCCGAAGGCCGACCCGGAAGGGACCTCGCGACTGTTCGAGCGCTTCGTGCTCTACCTGGACACAGCCTCGGGGGGTCCCTCATGACGAGCGTGATGTGGTTCCGACGGGACCTGCGACTGGCCGACAACCCCGCCCTGCTCGAGGCCGTGGCCGCCGCCGACGACGACGACGTCGTACCACTCTTCGTGCTCGACCCCCGACTGTGG
This sequence comes from Nocardioides sp., assembly GCA_030452025.1. Classification (GTDB taxonomy): domain Bacteria; phylum Actinomycetota; class Actinomycetes; order Propionibacteriales; family Nocardioidaceae; genus Nocardioides. The sequence continues at coordinate 3,822 of JAKDNC010000209.1, forward strand.
AAGCCGGCGGGAGAGCCCCGGCGGCGATATCTGCAGGCGAGCCTGCAGGCCCTCTCGGAGCGCATCGGGGGGCTGCAACTGCGTCGTGGAGACCCGGTCCACGAGGTCGTGGCTGTGGCCCGCGCGGCGAACGCGGACAGTGTGCACGCCGCGGCCGACTTCGGCCCCTACGGCGCACGACGTGACGCCGCGGTGGAACGGGCGCTCTCCCAGCACGGCATCGACCTGGTCCTCACCGGCTCGCCGTACGCCGTCGCGCCGGGCCGGGTGCGCAAGTCATCCGGGGATCCCTACCAGGTGTTCACCGCATTCGCGCGCGCCTGGCGTGAGCTCCCCCGACCGGCTCCCGTCGACGGCCCCGGACGGGTCCGCTGGCAGCTGCCTCTGCGCAGTCACGAGCCGTATGCGGTCGACGACAGCCCGGTCAGCCTCCCGGAAGCGGGTGAACTCGCCGCACTCGAGCGCTGGCGGGCGTTCCTCGCCGCACGAGCGGCCGACTACGACTCCGCACGCGACCGGCCCGACCTGGACGCCACCTCCCGCATGTCGGCCCACCTGAAGTGGGGCGAGATCCATCCCCGCACGATGCTCGCCGAGCTGATCCACCGGCGCGATCGTGGCGCCCACGTCTACACCACCGAGTTGGCGTGGCGAGACTTCTATGCCGACGTGCTGTGGCACCGTCCCGACAGCGCACGGGACTATCTCAAGCCGGCCCATGCCCAGATGCCCCATGACCCTCCGGGCGAGCAGTTCACTGCCTGGCAGGAGGGCCGGACCGGGTATCCGATCGTGGACGCGGGCATGCGTCAGCTCCGGGACGAGGGATGGATGCACAACCGGGTGCGCATGATCGTGGCGAGCTTCCTGGTCAAGGACCTCCACATCGAGTGGCAACATGGTGCCCGACACTTTCTGCACCTGCTGGTCGACGGCGATCTGGCCTCGAACCAGCACGGCTGGCAGTGGGTCGCCGGTTGCGGCACGGATGCGGCGCCCTACTTCCGGGTCTTCAACCCGGTCACCCAGGGCAGGAAGTTCGACCCCGAGGGGGCGTACGTGCGCCGCTACGTGCCCGAGCTGCGAGAGGTCGCTGGCGCTGCGGTGCACCAGCCCTGGCTCCTCGAAGGCGGAGCGCCACCCGACTATCCAGGCCCCATCGTCGACCATCTCGAGGAACGCCGCGAGGCGCTGCGCCGCTACGACATGATCAAGGCCTCGGGGGAAGAATTCCCTTCCGGAACCAATCCGGGGCGCACCACGGCACCGAATGCACAGCAACAGCAACAGCGCTACAGGAGATGAACACGTGACGGTCACTGAACCCACCACACACCTTGCCTGGCCCGGCTTGTACGACGTCCGTTCCGGCGTGCGGGACCGGGTCTCGGCCACCGTGGCGCGACGCATCTTCTCCCACGCAACGCGTCGCCTCGGCGTCCAGGTGCTCGGCCCCGGACAACCGCAGATCGGCACCGGGCCCGCAATCGAGCTGCACCGACCCGACGAGTTCTTCCTCCGGGTCGGCTCCGAGGGCCTCATCGGCTTCGGCGAGGGCTACATGGCAGGCGCATGGGACTCCCCCGACCTGGACCTGCTGCTGACCACGCTGGCCGCAGAGCTCCCCTCCCTGGTCCCGGAGTCGCTGCAGCGGCTGCGCCGGTTCTACGACGCCCGCGCACCCCACGCCCACCGCAACTCGGTCGACCAGACACGCGGCAACATCTCCCACCACTACGACCTGTCGAACGACCTCTTCGCCACCTTCCTCGACTCCACGCTGAGCTACTCCTCGGCGCTCTTCGACCCGTTGGTCCCCGACGAAGAGCTGGCTACCGCGCAGGTCCGCAAGATCGACCGGCTCCTCGACCAGGCGGACGTGGGCCCGGGGTCCCGCGTGCTGGAGATCGGGACCGGATGGGGCGAGCTTGCCATCCGCGCGGCACGCCGCGGTGCCGTCGTGCGGTCCGTGACCCTCTCCAGCGAGCAGCTGGACCTGGCCCGCGACCGGATCGCGACGGCCGGCTGCAGCGACCGTGTGGACGTCGAACTGCTGGACTACCGCCTGGTCGTCGGGGAGTACGACGCAATCGTCTCGGTCGAGATGAGCGAGGCGGTCGGCGCCGAGTACTGGCCGACCTTCTTCGCGAAGGTCGACTCCCTGCTCGCCCCCGGCGGGAAGGTCGCGATCCAGGCGATCACCATGCCGCACGACCGGATGCTCGCCACCCGCGGAGGGTTCACCTGGATCAACAAATACATCTTCCCTGGTGGCTTCCTCCCCTCCACCGAGGCGATCGCCCAGGTCACCGGCGAGCACACCACCCTCCGAGTCGCTGACCGGTTCACCTTCGGCTCCCACTACGCCGAGACCCTGCGCAGGTGGGACGAGGCCTTCACCGACGCGGCCGATCGCGTCCGCAGCCTCGGCTTCGACGACGTCTTCGCTCGGCTGTGGCACTTCTACCTGACCTATTCACGAGCCGGGTTCGCATCGGACTACCTCGACGTCCAGCAGTTCACCTTTGAGCGAGGCGCGTGATGACCGGCGTCGCCGAGCGACTCGCCGACACCCTCCGCCCCCTCGTCGGCGGCGATCTCCCGGTGCGTCTTCGGGCCTGGGACGGCTCCGAGACCGGGCCGATCGACGCGCCACGGGTGACGCTGAACTCGCCCA
>JAKDNC010000210.1 GCA_030452025.1 Nocardioides sp.
TTGCTGGCCTGGGGCTGTTTCTGTGCGGTCTGCGTCTGCGTGTGGTGGTCGGTGCGGCGCCCCTGGCAGGGAACGGAGAGTAACCGGCCGCCGGGCGACGCACCTGTGGCCGCGGACTGAAGTGGTCATACAAGCGCCAACTCATGCGACCGCCGCGACGCGGCTCCCATGCTACTGGCCCGGGCGTTCGGGTATCGCTCGTTGCTGACTCGCCGGATCAGGGGGCCGGCCGCGTGCTCAATGCGCGGTTCAGTCGCTCTTGGGTTTCAGGTCGGTGCGGTGGCCGCGTGCGGGGCGCTCGGCTAGCCACTTGGTGATGGTTGTACCCAGAGCGCGCCACGGTCGAGACTCTGCGCCCGCGACGTGGAGATACCGGCGGGCCAGGACTCTGACAAGGCTGCTCGCGGCCTCGCCTGCCACGGCCAGACCACCCAGGAGTCCTCAGGGAGGGGCGACGTCATCGGGGTGCTCAGCGCCGGGCATCGGCCAATGTACGACCCGCCGTGAGTGGGCGGCCTCGGCCGGGCTGATCGCTGCGGCGCGTCGGTCGCCCTTGTCCACTGGAGGTGAGAACCACCATGGCCGTCGACAAGAACACCGCACGCGAGGAGAAACTGCGTGCTCTGCAGGAGCGCCTGACCACGGGTGTCGAACAGCTCGTCACCGGCGAGGATTGGAAGCGAGCCCTCGAGTTCGCTGCGAAGTTCCGGTCTCGCTCATTTTCAAATTCGATTTTGATATACGTTCAACACCTTGAGGCCTACGAGCAGGGCCGTGTGCCGCATCCGACGCCGACTCTCGTCGCCGGTTACCGGCAGTGGCAGGGGCTGGACCGGAACGTGATGAAAGGCCAGAGCGGCTACCAGATCCTCGCGCCAGTGACCGCACGGTTCGCCTCACGTACCCCGGCCGATGCTGACTCGTGGCGACGTCTGAGGCGCGGCGAACGGCCAGACCCAGGTGAAGTGGTCCGGTCCCGGATGGTCGGTGTGACCCCGGCCCACGTGTGGGACGTCTCGCAGACCGATGGGGCGCCGATCCCGCAGGCACCCATGCCACAGCTTCTGCGCGGCCAGGCGCCGCCCGCGCTGCGAGAAGGGCTGGTCGTCGAGATCGAAACGAACGGCTTTGCCGTCGTTGATGTGCCTAGTGCTGATGTCATTGGTGGCGCCAACGGTCGCACCGATTACGCTGCTAATGTTGTCTCAGTCCGTACTGACATGGACGACAGTGCGCAGGTCAAGACGTTAGCCCATGAACTGGGGCATGTGTTGATGCACCATCCGGACAATCCGGATTGGCAACGACATACCGGCATTGGGGAAGTAGAGGCTGAGTCCTTCGCGCTGATGCTGAGCGCTGCGCATGGTATGGATACGAGCGACTACACGTTGCCCTATGTGGCTGGCTGGGCTGACCGGGTGCCGGGCAAGACGGCTACCGAGGTCGTCCAGTCCACTGCTGACCGGGTGTGCAAGGTCGCCTCGCAGGCCCTTGAGCGGCTCGAGACCACCCAAGTCGGCGATGGGCGACTCGCCAGCCCTGATGCTGGTCTGCAGTTGGCCGAGGCGGTCGCTGTCACCGCGCAGGCCGAAAGCCGATTGGGACGGTCCCAGATCCACTCGTCGGCGGTACCGGGAGGAGTAGCGCCCCCGGGCCAGGCCAGAGTTGCGCGCTGACGGCTGAGGTGCGCTCGACCAAGGGGAGTCATCGAGGGAGTTCCGGCGAAGGGGGGCGGGGGTGATGAAGCATCCCGAGGCCGAGGCCGTCGGGGTCGACCGTTGCCGCCGCGACGGCCAAGTTGGGCTACCGGCCTCCCAGGCGCTGTTCGTGAGGAATCTGCTGTCCCCAGGGCGAGGCCGGACGATGCTAGCCAAAGGACCCCGACCGGCAACTCCCGAGAGCTGGTCGGGGTCCTCTGCTGCGTCAGTGGCGTCGTCATGGAACCAGTAAGGCAGCAGGCGGGACACCGCGTCCGGCGCGGCGACCGGAGGAGGATTGATCGAGGCTCGGGAAGCGAACAGTCCCAGCAGGGAGCGGGGCCTCAGGTCGGCCGCGCGGGTGCGGACGATCATGTTCATTTGCCGGTAGAGCGGGCCGAGGTCATGCAGGATCTTGATCCCCGAGCGCAGGAACAAGACCTGTCCCTGCCGGATTCGTTTTGACGGCGGTAGTAGCCACGAGACCAGGACACGCAGGAAGGCCTCGTCGGCATAGATTGTCCACGTGCGTGCCACGGGTGCCGGGTCGTCCCTCAGTCGGAGTTCGGGCCGTGATGTGGCTTTCCCGCACTCGGTGGATCGAGGCGAACCCGCGCGCGGTGAGTGGTTGAGTTGAGCGGGTCCACTCCTGCCGACGGCCGCGCTCGGAATCGCTGATTAGCCAGCAGACCAGCGCGTGGGGGCAATCCTCAGACCTGTGTTAGGTTAGGGTCGCCTACCCTTATCTGAAAGAGGTCACTATGCCTAGCAGGAGTGTGACACGACGGCTGGTGGCAGCATCCGTCAGTGTGCTTTTGTCGCTGTTCTTGGTCGCGTGTGGATCGGAATCTGAAGATGCTCCGCAGGCTGATGATGCAAGTTCTGGGTTCCCGATATCGGTTGAGCATAAGTTTGGTGTGACAGAGATTCCTTCGGCGCCCAAGCGTGTGGTGACGGTGGGGTATAACGACCAAGATGCGGTTCTTGCTCTGGGGGTGAAGCCGGTGGCGAGCGTGTCTTGGTTTGAGGAGAAGGTGGTCTACCCGTGGTCTCAGCAGGCCGCTGACGCTGCTGGTGGTGACGACATTGAGCTCATTACTGCCGAGGAGTTGGAGTCGGGGGGTCCAGAGGCGATCGCAGCGTATAAGCCGGATTTGATTGTCGCTATTTTCTCGTTCTTGACTGAGGATGACTACAAGGAGTATTCAAAGATTGCTCCGACGATCGTGGGGCTGAAGCAGTTCCCCAACGATGGAACGCCGTGGCAGGAACAGACCAAACTTGTTGGTCAAGCTCTGGGTAAGTCTGACGAGGCCGACCGTATCGTGGCAGATGCTGAGGATGCGATCGCCGCGATCGCGGAACGCAATCCGGAGTTCAAGGGTAAGAGCGCGTTTGCTGGTTCCGGGCTGGCGGATGGGCAAGTCGGGCTGTATCCCACGGGTCGGGCGGGCAGTACCTATGAAGGGGGTGCCTACGGGCCGGGCTATCTGTTGCCGGCTTTGGGATTCGAGATTCCGGCAGAGTTCGACAAGCTCAGCGACAAGGTCACCGCACCTTTGCTCAGTTACGAACTCATCAACAAGCTCGATACTGACGTGGGGCTGTGGACCTTCCCTCGCGAGGAGGAAACCGCGGTCGAACTCAACAAGATCCCGACATATAAGGAGTTGAATCTGGTCAAGGAGGGTCGCGATGTCTTCACTGACCAGGCGGTCGGGGTGGCATTGAACTTCTCGACACTGCTGAGTCTGCCCTGGGCAGCCGCACAGTTGGAGCCGCAACTGGTGGCGGCGCTCGATGGGGACCCGTCGACGAGTTCTGATCTACAGTAGGGCTGACCTCGGTGTCGGGACGACGCGAGACCGCACCTCATTCAGCCTTGACGATGTGGACATCTTCGTTCCGCTGGCTACTCGCTGGCCGGTTGGTGTCTTTCCTTGGCACCTCCATTGCCCCGGTAGCGTTGGTGTTCGCGGTCATCGACATCGATTCCTCGGCCACCGCATTGGGGATGGTTCTCGCCGCTCGTACCATCCCGATGACGCTGTTCATCCTGATCGGCGGCGTCATCGCCGACCGGTTCTCCCGTAGCCGAATTTTGGTCATCGCGCACGTCTCCAGTGCGGCGACCCAAGCGGTCGCGGCGTGGCTGCTGGTGTCGGGGAACGCCACGATCGGGAACCTCATGGTGGTCGAGGGGCTGAACGGCATAGCTGTCGCATTTGCTCTGCCTGCCCTGAATTCGGTCGTGCCGATGGTGGTGGATCGTGAGCATCTCCAGCGTGCGAACGCCGTGCTGAGCATGACCCGTCACGGAGCGTTCATCCTCGGGCCGTCGATAGCGGCCGGCATGGTCGTAACGATCGGCGCCGGGTGGGGGCTCGCTCTGGACGCAGGATGCTATGTGCTGGCCGCGGTATGCATGGCAGTCCTTCGACTCAACCGCGCCACCAACAATGACCAGCCACAAGAAACCGGTGTGCTCAGTGAACTGCGTTCAGGGTGGTCCGCGTTCGCTAGCCGTCAATGGGTGTGGGCTGTGGTCGGGGCGTTCACCGTGGTCAACATGGTCGAGGCGTGTGTCATCGTCACCCTCGGCCCAGTCGTTGCCTCCAGGACCTTCGGCGAGGTCGGGTGGGGCATAGCGATGAGCGCCGAGGCAATCGGCTTCCTCGCAGCCTCGGCACTACTAGTGCTGGTCAGTCTGCGTCGTCCGTTGCGGGCTGGGATGATCGCCATGCTCGGCACTGTCCCTGCGATGCTCGTGCTGGGGATCTCACCCGAAGCGTGGATGTTCATTGCCGCGTCAACTCTTGCCGGATTCTCCATGGAAATATTCGGCGTCGGCTGGTTCACTGCACTACACGAGAAGATCCCAGAGCATCTGATGAGCAGGGTCTCGTCCTATGACGCACTCGGCTCGTTCATCGCTGTACCGGTCGGCCAGCTCTTGGCTGGTCCTGCGACGGCGGCATTCGGTGTCGAGCGCACCATCGTCGGTGGCGCCTTGATCAGTTTGGTGGCGATCCTCAGTGCGATCGCGGCTCCTCAGGTCCGATCCCTCACACTCGGACCGTCCGAGGAAGCGGCACCACCATAGGTGTTCCGGCTGCCGGGTCGGCGATCACCATGCTTTCCAGGCCGAAGACGTACTTGACCAGATCGACGGTAACGATGTCTTCGGGTGCGCCCTGGGCGACGATCTGACCATCTTTCATGGCGATCAGGTGGTTGGCGTAGCGGGCGGCTTGGTTGAGATCGTGCAGCACCGCGACGATCGTGTTCCCGCGATGGTGAAGATCGGCGAAGAGATCGAGCAAATCCAGTTGATACGCGACGTCAAGGAATGTCGTCGGTTCGTCGAGCAGGAGCAGCGTGGTCTGCTGAGCAAGGAGCATCGCCACCCAAACACGTTGACGTTGGCCGCCCGACAGTTCGTCGACGTGACGTGTCGCAAGTTCGGCGGTTCCCGTGGCGGCAAGGGCTCCGATGACTGCCTGCTCGTCGTCATCGATCCATTGACGCAAGAAGCCCTGATGAGGGTAGCGACCGCGAGCGACCAAATCGGCCACGGTGATGCCATCAGGGGCGATCGAGGTCTGCGGTAGCAGTCCGAGACGACGGGCGACTTGTTTGGACGGCAGGTTCCAGATGTCCTTACCATCGAGGAGGACTTGGCCCTGTGATGGCTTCAGGAGTCGTGACAGTGCCCTCAGCAGGGTTGACTTTCCGCACGCGTTCGGCCCGACGATCACGGTGAACGACTGGTCCGGGATCTCGACATCGAGGTTTTGGCACACGGTGTTGCCGTCGTAGCCGATGGTCGCATCCAGTACGCGTAGAGGAGCGTCGGCGGTCGCTGATGTATTGGTCATCGTGAGGTCCTTCTTCTTGCTTCGCGGATCAGCAGCCAGATCAGGTAAAGACCACCGATCGTGACGGTGACCACGCCCACTGGCATCACGTGGTCGCCCAGAGCGTGCAGGGCCAGATAGTCGGCGACCACTAGCAGCAGGGCACCCAGGCAGGCGCTTGCGCCGATCGTGACGCTGGCGGTGTTCGTGAGGCGTCGCGCAAGCTGGGGAGCGACCAGTGCGACGAACATGATCGGGCCAGCGGCGGCGGTGGCGGTAGCCGTCAAACCGACCCCGGCGATCATCAGAAGCACCCGAGAACGTTCGACCTTCACGCCCAGAGCCGCAGCGGCATCGTCGCCCAAGTCCAACGCCTTGAGCCTCGCTGCCAGCGGTGCCAGCGCTACGGCGAAAAGCACGATCAACAGAGTTGCGCCGGCCAGTTGTCCGGCCGTGATGCCAGCTAGCGAGCCCGCGCCCCACGCCGCGGCAGATATGGCCACGTGTAGATCAGCGGTCAGGATCAGCCAGGTGTTCAACGAGCCCAGCATCGAGGAGATCGCGAGGCCGACGATGATCATCCGAACTCCCTGCACACCGCCGCGTTAAGCCAGCAGGTACCCGGCCGCCGCGACTGCCAAGCCGCCGCCAAAAGCCCCCGTGGCCATCGACACGAAGCCACCGCCGACGGTGATGAGCATCAGCAGCGCCCCGGTGTAGGCACCTGTGGAGAAACCCAGAACATCCGGACTGGCCAGCGGATTTCTGGTCAGGGACTGGAACACTGCGCCGCTGGCACCCAAAGCAGCGCCGAAGACGACCGAGGACCCGACCCGCGGAAGACGCCAGTCCCACACCACCGTGTGAACCAGGCCGTCAGCCCGCCCTAACAGCGCCGTGATCACCTCTGA
>JAKDNC010000211.1 GCA_030452025.1 Nocardioides sp.
CTTGCCGGGGATGCTGCTCGAGTTCGGTTTCTGGGTCCGGGCAGCACCGGACCCGGTGGGCTTCTTCGGCTTGCCGCCGGAGCCCGCCGGGTCTGAAGGGTTCCCCGATGCTGCCATCCCCTACTTGTCCTTGCCGCGTCCCTGTTGGTTCTGAGCCTCTTCGTTGGCAGCGAACCAGGCGTCCACCTCCGGCTTGGCGCGGTCCATCATCTGGGCGTGGCCGGCGCCGGTCACGCCCGCCACGGCGTTCTTGGATGCGTGGGTCACCTTGCGGATGCCTGCAGCGCCAGCGCGAGCCCCCAGGTAGCCGCCACCCATCACGACAGCCCCCGCGGGGCCGGCCGCGAGCGCCCCCACGCCACCCAGCACGGCGGCCTTGGACCCGGCGCCCGAGATCCGCCCACCGTGCTCTCGTGCCCGCTGCGGCAGCGACGACTCCTTGCGGGCTTCCTTCACCCGCTCCATCGCCTTGCGGCGGTGTTTGCGATCCTCCGCCTTCAACTGCTTGCGGGCCTTGGTTCGTTCACCTGCGGAGACCCCGGGGTCGCTGGCCTTGCGCTGCAGCTCCGACCTTGTCGCGGCGGCCTGAGCGGCGGTGGGGTTGCTGCGCTTGCCGGTGGATCCCCCGCCCCCGTCCGACGGTCCGGCGCCCTTGGTGGGTGCCTGTTGCTGGCTGCTGGTGGTGTCCTTCGGCTTCGGGGGGGTCATCTTCCCGTAGGTTCCGGTGCCCTTGCCGGTGCCCTGTCCGGCGCTGTTCTTCGGGGTTCCCAGCCGGGTCCCCATCGCGGAGGCCGCGGTCCGCTTGACGATTCCGGCTCCCCCGGAGGTGATCCGGTCCAGGCCGTTGACCGCGGCGGACCCGCCCGCCTTCGACATGGTCGAGGCGTACGCAAGCCCGGCAGTGAGCTTGAACGGAGACGGCAGGTTGAGGATGTTCTTGAACACGTGGTGCAGGATGAACGCCGCCATCAGTGGGGACAGGCCCGACCACAGGATCGACAGCCATCCGCCGAAGGCTTCCCCGAGGTTGGCCAGGATTGATGCCAGCAGGCCGATCACCGCCAGCAGCGCGATCGCGCCCCAGGCGAACAACGACATGCCCAGGTAGGCCTTGGCGAACTTGATGACCGGCTCAAAGTCTCGGTTGGACGCGAGGGCTCCGAGGAGCACGAAGAAGCAGGCGACGATGAACACGCCTGCCATCACCTTGGCCATGATGACTGCGGCGGCCAGCAAGCCGAACACGGCGAGCATCCCGACCGATGACAGGACGTAGATCAAGACGCCCACGACGCCGGAGGTGTTCTGGTTGCCGTGCAGGGTCAGGAGGAAGTCGCGGGCGCTGTCCGTCGCAGAATCGGCCGCGTCGCCGTCGTCCCCGCCGTAGTTGGCGAAGGTGAGGATCTCGGATTCTTCGTTGCCCCAGTTGAAGTCTTCTGGGCCGCGCTCCAGCTTCTCCAGCGCCTCCACACGGCTCTGCATCATGGCCATGGGGTCACTACTGGCCTTCAGGCCGGTGTCGTACCGCTCGCTGAGCCAGTTGAAGACCCCGTTGCAGGCATCGGCCTGCTCTTGATCCTTGAGTTCCGGGTTGTATGCCTTCTTCTCGTCGTCGTCGCCGCCGAGGGCTCCTCGGATGGCGCTGGCACTGCCTTTCGCGAGGTTCACGGCCTTGCTGGCCAGACCGAACGTGAGGCTGTCGACGGCTCCCTTGGCCTTCTCCCCAGCTTTGCCGGCTGCACCAGAGACGGCCTCCCCGATGTCCCCTGACAGGGTGCTGTCGTCGAGGCCGTCACGCACCATCAAGGTGCCGTCGGTCTCCCAGGAGTCTTTCCCCGGATCTTCCCAGTTCTGCAGCGTCTTGGCTTGGGCGCTGAATGATCCGCCGCCGGGACGGCACGCAGCCCACGCGACGATCGCAACATCGCGGGCCTTGTCGGACTGCGGGTTGAACACCTGCCCATCTACCAGCGGGGTGCCAGAAATCGTTCCGAAACCGGGGAAACTCACCTCGTTGACCTCGCTCGCAGCCCAAGCTGCGTAAGCCGGGTCGATCTCGGCAAGGACCTCGTAAGTCCCGGTACGGCCGGGCTTGGCTTGCATGTCCAGGTGATGGCAGAAGACGCGGTCGCCGAGGCTGTTGTCTTTGCCGTACTGGGCGATGCGCCAGGTCATCAGCCCGGAGTTCTCCCAAATGCTCGACATGACCATCGGCACCATCGCGGAGGATGAGGCATCGGATCCCCCGGTGAACCCTTCACGGTACGTGGACCGCATCGCGTTCATCATGACGTCGCAGTCGAAGATGTTCGCCTCGCCACCAGTCTCGTCCGGCTCGCTGTCCGCGCCAGTCACCGTGCTGGCTTGGCGGTAGAGCGCGTCGACGGGCTCGTTGGCGATAGTGGTGACCGCGGTGTCGACGGTGACTGCGAACCAGCCCGGCGAAAACGTGCCGGGTGAGTATCCACCGCCGGGTGCTTCCTTCGAGTTGGATGCACCCACCACCATGCCCACGAAGATGCCCAGGATGATCGCCTTCACCAACAGCGACTTGAACGCCTTTCCGCCACCTCCCTGCCCGCGCCAGACGCGGGCGCCCGCGGCGAGGATGGCGGCTGCTAGGAGGACGACGATGATCGGGGAATTGAGCAGGGTCGTCCCGATTCCTGCCGCTGCTGAGTCGAGGGTGTATCCGGCCTTGTCGAGCAGACAGAACGAGAGCCCACCCGAGACCATGTTCTCGGAGAGTCCGTAGAAGAAGTTGCCCACCGACATCCCCATCTCCATGACCCCTTCACGGGTGGTCTTGTCGACGATGTCGTTCCACGAGAGACGTGAGTGGAACTCGGTGGTTGCCCCGCTCCACCGGCTCATCGGCAGGAACTGGCTCTCCGCGGCCCCTTTAGGGCCTTCGCTGCACAAGGGGCCGGTGACGTCATGGATGCCCAGCCCGCCGCCGACGTCGGCGGCGCCGCCACCGATGTCGTCATCGGGGGTGGCCAGCGCCATGGGGGCCGCCACGAGCAGTGCGAGCACCGCCAAGACCACGGACAGCAGCAACTTGACCAAGGTCTTGCTCATACGTGCCACCAATCTCCGTCTCCCGGGAAGGCACTGGCGGCTGGGGCGTGGGCCGAGCCGGGCGAATCAGGCGCTGCCAGGTGGGGAATCGGAGTCGACGACTTCGACAACACCCCCGGCGCCTGTCCGTCCAAGTCGATGACTTTGCCGCACAGCATGAACTGGTTGATGTAGGGCCGAGACATGGTGGTGTCACGCACCGACTGCCACGTGCGCAGGCGAAGCCCCCGATGGGTGCGACGCTCAAAGAGCCACCACGCCAACGCGGCAAAAACGAACGGAATGGCCCCGGCTCGCGACCCCAGCAATGACCACGTTGAGGCGGCGGGGATGATGCCCACGACGAACCCTGCCAGGCACACCGCGAAAGGTCGCAACGACACCTCTACCCCGGCCACGATGGCGGTCCTCATCTGCTTCGACTCACGGCCCGTCATCTTCGTGAGGGAGAAGATCCGGTACGGAGGCTCGTCGTAATCGTTCACCGAGACCCGCCTTCCAAGTTGTGCCCCTTGGTGTCAGAGGACTGGCTGAACAGGGGTTCAGATGTCGAAGAGCTTGGCCACGGCGTTGACCACCAGGTCGAACATCTGAAGGACAAGGGGGAACACCAGCTCGGGGCCGCACAACATCGCGCCGAACAACAGGGCACCGACGATAGAGACTTGGCCGCCGGGGACGTTCCGGCCGGTGAACTTCTTCCAGGCCCACATGACCAAGGCGACCACGACCAGGAGCACGCCGACCCCGGCGGCAAGGTCCAGCAGGCCCTGGAAGCCGCTGCCTGACTTCAGGTTCGCCCAGACCGAGTCCCAGTCACCTGAGAAGTCAATCTCACCTGCGCCTCCGGGCGCTGCCGCCATCACCACGAAACTGTTCAGCATCTTGTGTTCTCCCGTCGGTTGTCCGAGCCTTGGGCCCATCTACCTCTTCACCATGCCGCAAAACGGTGGGGGGTGATTCCTCATGAGTGTCGGTGCTGCTCGACCGGTGACCTGACGGCGCCCTCGGGGAACCAGTCGGGGGTCGCCTACGGCATGGTGACTGGTGTGACTCCCCTACGCCTGGCCGTGTCAGCGGCCCTCGTGCTTGCAGCCGTCTTCGTGGGCGGCTCGCTAATGAAGCAGTCCGAGGAACCGCAGACGGCCCACCGGGAAGCGGCTGTTGAGGAGAACGCCCGCGCGATGGTGGAGGCTTTCTACACCTGTCCCGGGCCAGGTCGACCAGCAGCGATGAGGAAGCGGAACGCCACCCTGCGGGCACTGTCGGTGACCCCGCCCCCGGATCCGTCGTTCTTTTGCACCAAGGTGCTCCAAGGGGCTCCGTCGGCAGCGGCGGTGACCAACGTTCGCCCCGTCGGGGTCCGCGACGACACGGCCGGCGTCACCGTTAGCCTCACCCTCGACTCGAAGGCCAAGTCGGAGTCGATCACCGTTGACCTGACCCTCAGCAACGCCACCGGTCAATGGCTGGTCGCTGAGGTCGCCTGACAACCGGTCTCAGTCGCCCGCGACCTCGATCGGATAGAACCGACAGGCTGCCGGCGGACCGTCGTGGAAGACATCGCCTTCTGGCTCGGTGACGATGTCGACCTCGATCGCTCCTGACACGCTGCCGCCGACCTCGCCGCCACCGATCAGGTCATCCCGATCGTCGAAGCAGAGGACTGTCCCGCTCGCCTCATACGGCAGCTCAAAGGACGCGGTGTAGCGCACATAGCTCTCCCGCGACGGGCCAGAAGGTTCCAGGCCTTGGTCTTCGACCGGGTCGACGGCGAGTGGGACCGCAGGCTCCTCCGATACCTTCATGTCCACCACCTCGTCCTCCGAGGCGAACACGTACTCACGGTCGCTGTCGGCGTCGGTGAGCGACCCCGGCGTGTGGGTCAGCACCACCGGGGTGAGCCGGTCCGGGACGACATGGACGGTTTCTGGGTCGAGCTCCGTTTCGACCCCGGCTTCTTCGAGGTCATCGACGTTGATGTACGGCAGTAGGCGGTTGATCTTGAACTGCACGTCCACGTCGAGCGGCACCGAGTCAGGCTGGGGCTCGATTGCGCCGAAGACCATCACTTCCCCGTCGACCAGGACGCTCTGGCTGCTCACCTCAGGGGCGTAGTTCCAGAGCTCCTCTTCGGAGAGGTCCGCAGGGGAGGTCCCGGTTCCCTGAGCCGACTCTCCGCTGTCCGGGTCACCCTCACTGTCGTCGTCGTTGCAGGCCGACAGGACGGTGGCACATACCAACAGGCATGCCGCCGCCACCGTACGGTGTCGCACAGACAGTGAGCGCATGCTTCGGATGCTAACAGCGCACAGCGCTCGCCCGCGCTACACCGGCGCGTCACGAACCGAACCGTTCACCGCCCGTTTCGTCCCGTTTCGTGGCGAGTTTCGGAGCATCAGCACAAAATCCGCAGCGGCCCCGGGCCTCGGGGATCAGCCTGCGAAGAATCCGAAATAGATGAAGGCGACCACCACGGCCAACACGACACACCCCAACACGATCTGAGAGACGGCACTGCTCAGGAAGGCGTTGATCTGGTCGACGTCATCGGTGTACTGGCGGCGGCGCTTCTCGCCCAGGTAGTTGTAGATGCGGTCGTCGTCGAAGTTGCTCATGATCGGGGCTCCTCGGCAGGTGTCTTCTTCCAGCGGGCAATGCGGTTCTTCAGCCAGCGCGACGCGTGATTGTCTGGAAACTCGACCACCCAGAAGCGGTGCAGGATCCACGTTTCCGCAACGGCCACCGTGGGGGCCGCGAACTCGGGCATGACGATGTAGGACAGCACCCACACTGATACCCACCGAACCCAGCCGCGGCGGCGGGCTTGGGGGATCAATGCCGCCGTCACGATCGCGGGCAGGATGAGCACCACCAGGGCGTCTCCGCCCCCGCCGTAGGTGGAGACCCGGGCGGCAGCTGCAGTGTGGGCGAACGCCAGGAACAGGCACACGGCCCACGGAAGCGGGTTGAACCTGCGGCGTGCCACCGGCCCATCATCCCGGCCAGACAGTTCCTGGCGGGGTGGGTCGACGCGGCCGGAGGATTCACTGCTGTCCCCGGGGGCGCGGCCTGGGGTCTTCCTGCTCGTCTTGCCGGTGCCGTGGTGGTGGCTGCGGCGTTTCGTTTGGGCCGACATGGAGGCTCCTAAGCCAGGTCGTCGAAGTTGGCGAGCACGTCGACGCGGGGTTTGCGGGTCGGGGTCTGCGGCGGCTGCGGGTCGGACTTGATCGCCGGCGGCTGCGGTGTGGTGGGTTCGGTCGCCGCAGGCTCTGTGGGGGGCGTCGAAGTTGGTTCGGCCCGGGCCGGCTGCGGTGTGGAGTCCGGCACCGGGGCACCGGTCAGGGGGGGTCCTCCCCCATCGTCGTCGTC
>JAKDNC010000212.1 GCA_030452025.1 Nocardioides sp.
TCGGAGTCGCCACCGGCGGCCGGGCTGACGGTGACCTTGACGCCGTCGCCGGTGTCCTCGACGCGCTCCACCTTCGTCGAGAGCATGACGCTGACCCCGAGCTTCTTGTAGTGCTTGAGGAGCTCCTTGGAGACGTCCGCGTCCTCGGTGGGCACCATCCGGTCGAGGAATTCGACGATGGTGACCTCGACACCGAAGTTGCGCATGACGTAGGCGAACTCGACGCCGATCGCGCCGGAACCACCGATGACGATCGAGCGCGGGAGGTTCTCGTCGAGGATCTGTTCCTCGTAGGTCACGACGTTCTTGCTGACCTCGATGCCGGGCAGCATCCGCGTGTGCGCACCAGCGGCGATGATCAAGTTGTCGTAGGTGTGCGACGTGACGTTGCCGTCGGTGTCCTTCACCTCGACCGACTTCTCGGCGGTGAGGGTCCCCCGACCGTTGATCTCGGTAATCTTGTTCTTCTTCATCAGGAAGTGGACACCCTTGACGATGCCCGCCGAGACCTGGCGCGACCGCTTGTGGGTCGGGCCGTAGGACATCGTGGCGTCGCCCTCTATGCCGTACTTCGCCTTGTCGTGCTGCAGCAGGTGAGCGAGCTCGGCGTTCCTGAGAAGAGCCTTCGAGGGGATGCAGCCCACGTTGAGGCAGACACCACCCCAGTACTTCTCCTCGACGACTGCGACGGACTGGCCGAGCTGGGCCGCGCGGATCGCCGCGACGTAGCCACCAGGACCGGCACCAAGGACGAGAACATTGAAGTGGGTCACGACCACAGCCTAGGAGGTCGGCCCCCACCTGCGCGACCTAGGTCGGCCCCTGACGCCCCCGACCCGGCCACCCGGGGTCTAACCTCGGGGTCGTGACCCTGTATGCCGCGTATGGAACGAACCTAGATCCAGCACGCATGAGCGAGCGCTGTCCGCACTCCCCGTTGCAGACGACGGGGTGGCTCGAGAGCTGGAGGTTGACCTTCGGCGGCGAGGAGCACGGCTGGGACGGCTCCCTTCCGACGATCGTCCAGGACCACTTCGAGCGGGTCTTCGTGGCGGTCTACGACGTGACCGGCGAGGACGAGTCCGCGCTCGACGGCTGGGAGCAGGCCGACACCGGGCTCTACCGCAAGACCAAGGTGCGGGTCTCGACCTTGTCCGGTGAAATGCTCGTGTGGGCCTACGTGCTCGACGCCTTCGAGGGCGGACTGCCCTCGGCATCCTCGCTCGGCGTCCTGTCCGACGCCGCAGAAGCCGCGGGCGCCCCGGACGACTACATCGGCGCGTTGCGCCGCCGTCCCTGCCGATCGAACGGCGTCTGATCCTGCCGCCGCGGCGCATCCTGTTGCTGCGGCGCACCCGGGGATAGGGTCGCGGACGTGACTGACGCACATGAGACCCCCGACCCACACGAGCTCGCCGGAAGGGCTGCAGCCAAGCTCGCCGAGCTCACCGGCGTCAAGAGCCACGACATCGCGCTCGTCCTGGGCTCCGGCTGGCTGCCGGCCGTCGACGCCCTCGGCGAGGCGACTGCAGAGATCGACACCACGGACCTGCCCGGCTTCTCCGCGGCCGCGGTGGCCGGGCACTCGGGGAAGATCCGCAGCATCCGCTCCGGCGATCGCAACCTGCTGGTCTTCCTGAGCCGCACGCACTTCTACGAGGGCAAGGGCGTCCGGGCCGTCGTACACCCGATCAGGACGGCGGCGGCCGCCGGCTGCCGCGCGATCGTGCTGACCAACGGATGCGGCGGCCTGCGCGACGGGTGGACGCCCGGCCAGCCGGTGCTGATCAGCGACCACATCAACCTGACGGCGCACTCCCCCGTCGAGGGCGCCAACTTCGTCGACCTCACCGACCTCTACAGCCCGCGACTGCGCGGGCTCTGCCGCGAGGTCGACGCCTCGCTCGACGAAGGCATCTACGTGCAGTTCCCCGGACCGCACTACGAGACGCCCGCCGAGATCAACATGGTCCGCGCCATGGGCGGCGATCTGGTGGGGATGAGCACGACGCTCGAGGCGATCGCAGCCCGTGAGGCCGGGATGGAGGTCCTCGGCATCAGCCTGGTGACCAACCTGGCTGCAGGACTCAGCGGCCAGCCGCTCAACCACGAAGAGGTCCTGGAGGCAGGCAGGTCCGCAGCCAGCCGGATGGGCGGGCTGCTCGGCTCGATCGTGCCCGGGATCTGACTGCCCCCGGCGACCAGACGCCGGCCACCCAGCGCACCTGCCCCGAGACCACCAGATCGGTTCGAGGGCGCCTGCAGCCGCCGATTCCTCGGGCATCGATAGCCTTCAACACATGAAGGTCCTCGTCACCGGCGCAGCCGGAAGCATTGGTCAGGTCGTCACGCTCGGGCTCATGGATCGTGGCCACGAAGTCGTCGGACTGGATCGCACTCCTGCCCCGGACGGGTTCAACGGTGTCTGGCACACCGAGGACTGCGCCGACCCCGATGCCGTCTCGCAGGTCTTCGCCGCCCAGCCGCTCGAGGGCGTGGTACACCTCGCGTCGCATCCCGACGAGGCCAGCCTGTCGGACACGCTGCAATCCCACGTGATCACCACGGCCGCGCTGCTCGACGCGATGGTCGAGCACCGGATCAACCGGATCGTCTATGCCTCGTCCAACCATGCGGTCGGCCGCACGCCGCGGCGCGATCTCCTCACCACGGACGCTCTCCCCCGCCCCGACACCTTCTACGGCGTCGGGAAGGTCGCGACCGAGGCGCTGTTGCAGCTGTATGCCGACCGCCACACCCTCAACGCGATCGCCTGCCGGATCGGCTCCTTCCTGCCCGAGCCGGTCTCCAGGCGTCACCTGGCGACCTGGCTCTCCCACGACGACTGCGTCCGTATGGTCGACGCGTCACTCTCCGCCCCAGCCCCGGGATTCGCGGTCCTCTACGGCATCTCGGCCAACACCCGCGCGTGGTGGGACCTCGACGCCGGCCGGGACCTCGGCTACCACCCCCGCGACGACGCCGAAGAGTTCGCCGACCGGATCCCGGCGGGGCCAGACGACGAAGAAGAGGCGGCGTACGTCGGGGGGCCCTTCGCCATGGAGAAATTCCGACGGCCCGCGCTGGACCGCTCCTGAGATTGTCCCCGGCGGCCCCCTTTCCGATCGAGGTTTACTGGGAGTCATGACCTCTGATCTGCGAACCAGGACCCTCGGCACCTCCACTCCCCTCACCGTCTCCGCCATGGGCCTCGGCTGCATGGGCATGTCCGAGTTCTACGGACGCGGTGACGAGGCGGACGGCATTGCCACCATCCACCGCGCCCTCGAGCTCGGCGTGACCTTCCTCGACACCGCCGACATGTACGGCCCCTTCACCAACGAACAGCTCGTCGGCAAGGCCATCGCCTCCGGCCCCCGTGGACGCGACGAGATCCAACTGGCGACCAAGTTCGGCAACGAGCGCCGCCCCGATGGCTCCCGCGTCGGAATCAACGGACGGCCCGACTACGTCCGCGCCGCCTGCGACGCTTCCCTGCAGCGGCTCGGCGTCGACCACATCGATCTCTACTACCAGCACAGGGTCGACCAGGACGTCCCGATCGAGGAGACCGTCGGCGCGATGGGCGAGCTGGTCGCGGCCGGCAAGGTCGGCCACCTCGGCCTCTCCGAGGCCTCGGCGGCCAACGTCCGCAAGGCCCACGACACCCATCCGATCACCGCGCTTCAGACGGAGTATTCGCTGTTCACCCGCGACCTGGAGGACGAGATCCTCGGCACGATCCGTGAGCTCGGCATCGGGCTCGTCCCCTACTCCCCACTCGGCCGTGGTCTGCTCACCGGCGCGGTCACCGCGACTTCCCTCGAGGAGGGCGATGCCCGCACCACGGCGTACTTCCCGCGCTTCCAGGGCGAAGCACTGGAGAACAACCTCGCGTTGGTCGCGAAGGTCCGCGAGGTCGCGGCGGCCAAGGACGCCACCCCCGGCCAGCTCGCGCTCGCCTGGGTGCTCGCCCAGGGCGACGACGTGGTGCCGATCCCGGGCACCAAGCGAGTCTCCTACCTCGAGGAGAACGTGGGCGCCGCCGCAGTCGAGATCACCGCTGACGACCTGGCCGCCCTCGATGCCGCCGTCCCGCGCGACGCCGTGGCCGGCGCCCGCTACGGCGACATGTCCTCGATCGACTCCTGATCGACCCCTGACAGACATGGACTGACAGCTCAGTCCCGCGGGCGGGAGGGGATCCGCCCCACCGCAGAGCGCATCATCCGGTCGTGGTTCCAGACCAGCAGCGGCCGGGCGACGTAGGACGCCCAACCCAGCAGGCGCCCACTCACCTCGACCTCCTGGGCGAAGGTGAGCCGGGTCTTTTCGTCGCTCGGCTCAAGGCCCCACTGCACCCAGCCGACTAGGTCTCCGGAGATCGTCGTCTCGAGCAGGTCCTCGCGACGGTGCACCGCATGCAGCACCAGGTCGAGCGTGTAGGGCAACCGGGACCGGATCAGCACCCGCGCGTCATCGGGTCCGAGCTTGGCCACCGCCCGGATCTCGGGCCACCAGTCCGGATAGTGCTCGAGGTCGATGAGGTGTTCGTACGCCGTCCGGCGCGGCAGGTCCACCGTCCACGCACCGTCGAAGCGGTAGTGCCGACTCACGGGTCCACCAGGTCGAGCCGGATCTGGAGAAGGTCCATCGCGCGCGCCGCCTGGCGACGTACGCCCTCTTCCGGATCCTCGAGCGCGGCAAGTGCCACCGGCACATGCTCGCTGTCGCCGGCAACCCCGAGAAACCTGATCGCCTGGCCACGCACCCGCGGCAGCTCGTGGGTCGCGAGCGCGACGGCCGCGTCGCCCGCACCAGCGAGCTCGTGCCTGGTGGAGACCTTCAGACACATCTCCGCGACCCGCCACGCCTCGTCCCGTGTCCCGTCGAGGACCGCCGGCGCCGCGCTCTCCTCCCAGACGTAGAGCAGCGCGCGGGCGCCCCACACCCGAGGCCAGTAGTCGGCCCAGCCGACGTGGGCGTGCTCGTGCCCGGTGAGATAGACGATCTCCTGCCCGTACGCCGCCGGGCCGGCGCCGCCGAGCAGGTCACAGGCCAGCGCCACCGTTGCGGGCTCGCCGAGGTGGCCGGCCAGCTCGAGGATCAGCCCGCCGACGGGGGTCTTCAGGCTGGATGGGGCAGGGATCACCCCTCCATCATGACCACACGACCCCACGGACGCCTACGCTGAGCCCATGTCCGATGCCACCACCGCCCTTGTGACCAGCGCCGTCTCCGACGGCATCGCCCACGTCCGCCTGAGCCGTCCGGACAAGCTCAACGCGCTCACCCTCCAGACGCTGGACCAGCTCATCGAGACCGCCCGGGAGCTGCGTCGTGACCGGACCCTGCGTGCCGTGGTGATCTCCGGTGAGGGCGACTCGTTCTGCGCCGGTCTCGACTTCGCGTCGGTGATGAAGAAGCCGAGCGGCATCATCGGTGCGTGCGTCTCGAACCCGCTCCGCGGGACGAACAAGTTCCAGGAGGCCTGCTGGGCCTGGCGTCGTCTTCCGGGCGCGGTGATCGCCGCGGTCCAGGGTCACTGCTACGGGGGCGGCATCCAGATCGCCCTGGCTGCCGACTTCCGCTTCGCCACCCCCGACTCGCAGTGGTCCGTCCTCGAGGGACGTTGGGGCCTGATCCCCGACATGTCCGGGGTCCGGTCCCTCTCCGAGATCGTCGGCATCGACACGGCCAAGCGCCTGACCATGACCGCGCAGATCGTCTCCGGGAAGGAGGCAGCGGCCCTCGGCCTGGTCACCGAGATCGTCGCCGACCCGGTCGTCGCCGCGGAGGACTTCGCTCGCGAGCTCGCCGCCCGCTCCCCCGACGCCCTCGCGGCCGCGAAGCGCCTGTTCAACCGCTCCTTCACCGACAGTGCCCGCCGCACCTTCTCCCGCGAGCGCGCCGAGCAGCTCTTCCTGCTGATGGCCGCGAACACCAAGGCCGCGCGCACCGCGGCGTTCAAGAAGGCGGTCCCGGTCTTCGGCCCGCGCGGGCGCCGCTGACGGTCATGGTTGATGGAGGCTGGGCCCTCGTCGAACGCCCCGACGCCCGGATCTGGTACTTCGAGACCACCACGGACGCCCCCGTGGTGGTCCTCCTGCACGGGTTGGCCGGTCACGCACGTGAATGGTCCCGAACCATCGACGCACTCGACGGCGAGCACAAGGTCGTGGCGGTCGAGCAGCGCGGTCATGGAGGCAGCACCCGCAGACCCGACGACGTGTCCCGGCAGGCCCATGTCGACGACGTCGCCGCCGTCCTCAACGACCTGCACACCGACGATGTAGTCCTCGTGGGCCAGTCGATGGGGGCGCACACCGCGATGCTCGTCGCCGCCCACTACCCCCGGCTGGTCGACCGCCTGGTCATGGTCGAGGGCGGACTCGGCGGAGAGGGTCCGGCCGGCGTGGCCGCCGTCCACGAATGGCTCAGGGACTGG
>JAKDNC010000213.1 GCA_030452025.1 Nocardioides sp.
CGCCGCGGTGAGCCCGGCGATGCCGGAGCCGACGACCACCACGTCAGCGCGCGTGGTCCAGCCGGGCTCGGTCGCCGTGAGGCGTCCCGGGAGCCCGGCGAAGTCGTGGCTGGTCATGCGGGCAGTCAACGCCCCGAGATGACATCACCACGGGTCAGACCGGACCCTTCGGGTGCCTCCGCGGGGTCGTAGCCGGTGGCCAGCACCTTGTTGTCGGCGTCGACGAAGACCACGGAGGGCTGGTAGTCCTTCGCCTCGGCGGTGTCCATCTGGCCATAGCCGATCAGGATCACCAGGTCGCCGGGGTGGACCAGGCGGGCCGCGGCACCGTTGATGCCGATCACACCGGAGCCCCGCTCGCCGGCGATCGTGTAGGTCTCGAGGCGGGCACCGTTGGTGATGTCGACGATGTGGACGAGCTCGCCCGAGAGCAGGTCGGCCGCGTCGAGGAGATCTTCGTCGACGGTCACGGAGCCGACGTAGTGCAGGTCGGCCTGGGTGACCGTCGCACGGTGGATCTTGCTCTTCATCATGGTGCGCAGCATCAGCTGTCTCCCTTGGTTGTCGAAGATTGAGGAGCCCCGAGGCGCAGGGGCATGTTGTCGATGAGCCGGGTGCTGCCCACCCGAGCCGCGATCAGGATCCGGGCCTCGCCCCGATCAGGCGCGTCGCCGAGGTCGGTCCCGGTGATCGCGAGGTAGTCCAGGTCGACGCCCTCGGCGGCGCGCAGCTCGGCGCGGGCGGCCGCGAGGGCCGATGCCTCGCCGTACGCCGCGTCCTCGCGGGCCCGGAGCAGGACCCTGGACAGTGCCACGGCCTGGTGTCGCTGGGTGGGCCCGAGGTGGCGGTTGCGGGAGCTCATCGCGAGCCCGTCGGACTCGCGAAGCGTCTCGGCGCCGACCACGTCGACCCCGAGGCAGAGATCGGCGGCCATCTGGCGGATCAGGACGAGCTGCTGGTAGTCCTTCTCGCCGAAGACCGCGACATCGGGACGGACCAGGCCGAAGAGCTTGGCGACCACGATCAGCACGCCACGGAAGTGCCCGGGCCGGGCGCTGCCCTCGAGGATCGTTGCCAAGGGGCCGGGCTCCACGGTGACCTGCGGCTCCCCGCCCGGGTAGACCTCGTCGACCGAGGGCGCGAAGACGATGTCGGCGCCGGACTCGCCGCAGAGGACGAGGTCCTCGTCGAGGGTGCGCGGGTAGCGGTCGAGGTCCTCGGCCTCCCCGAACTGCAGAGGGTTGACAAAGACCGAGACGACGACCGGGCCGTCGACTTCCTTGCGGGCACGCTCGATCAGTGACTGATGACCCTCGTGGAGAGCACCCATGGTCGGCACGAAGCCGACGGTGCGACCCTCGCGACGGGCTTCGGCGAGAAGGCCGGCCAGCTCCTCACGGGTGGCTGCGAGAACGGGGGCGTCGATCACCTCGGGATCGTTCCGTCGGCCCCGCCATTCACTGGGTCGTTCACTGGGTCACTCACTGGGCCACTCACAGGGTCACCCACTGGCGCCGCCACATCGAACTCCGCGAGGAGCAGGGCGATCTTGTGTGCCCGAATCGGCAGCAGCCGGCCGTCACCCACCGCACGCGAGAGCGTGGCGCGGGCCAGGGCGACGTACGACGCGAGCGTCTGCGGCGCGGTGGCGGTGATGTCGGCGAGGTGGGCGCGGACGGTGTTGATGTCGCCACGCACGATCGGCCCAGTCAGGGCGGAGTCGCCGTCGTGGAGGGCGTTGTCGAGGGCGGCCTCGAGCAGCGGGCGCAGCGTGTCGGCCGGGTTGTCGGCGCCGGCGGCGGAGAGCATCTCCATCGCTTCGGTGACCAGGGTGACCAGGTGATTCGCGCCGTGAGCCAGGCCCGCGTGGTAGAGCGTGCGCTTCTCCTCGGGCACCCACATCGAACGGCCGCCGAGGTCGGCGACGAGGGATTCGGTGAAGGCCCGTTCGGCGTCGTTCGCGGTGACGCCGAAGACGCAGCCCGAAAGGCGGTCAAGGTCGACCGCGGTGCCGGTGAAGGTCATCGCCGGATGCATCGCAACCGGACGGGCGTCAATCGCCGCGGCCGGGGCGAGCACCTCGAGGCCGTGTCGTCCGGAGGTGTGCACGACGTACTGGCCGGCGCGGATCGCCCCGCTCGCGGAGAGCATCTCGACGACGTTGGAGAGCATGTCGTCGGGCACGGTGAGCAACAGGACGTCACAGTTGCGGGCCACCTCGGTGGGCTTTGCGACGGGCACGCGTGGCAGCAGCGCCTCGACGCGGCCGCGAGAGGCGTCGGACTCGCCCGCGGCGGAGGTGATCGTGTGGCCGGCCGAGCGGAGTGCGGCGCTCAGGACGGCGCCGACGCGTCCTGCGCCGACCACGCCGACGCGCAGTGGTGGTTTCATGGCTGCAAGCCTTTCGTTCCAGTCCCTCCGACCACCCTTGCGGGCCGGTGTGGGTACCAGACGTGGTGCCTTCAGTGTCAGAACAAGAGCGTACGCCTGCCGATTCCGGCTGGGAACCGGTCGCCCGGTGGTCTGGGTCACAGGCAGGTCCGCGCCCCGGGCGGGTGATCGGTTACGTTGACCCGGATCGAACATCAACCCAAGGAGTCCGCATGGGCAACTCTCGGCCCCCCGCAGCCCTCATCGACCTGGTGGAGAGTTTCGCCCGCCGGAGGGATGGCCGAGTGGAGATCGTCCTCGTCGGTCCCGAGGCAGCGATCGGCAGCAACCCGTTCGTGATGCTTCGCCAGGGCGAGCGACGGGTGAAGGCGCCTGCGCGCCTCGTCGAGGACGAGCAGGGACGTCGCGTGGTGGCCACGCTGCCCGCCGTACGCAACCTGTGGGGCACTTGGGCGCTCCGGCTCAAGTCCGACTCGGAGCCCTCCGTACGTATCCAGGCACGACTTCTGGTGCAGGGGCCGCGTCGACCCGTCGTCCTGCTCTGGGGCGCCCGCGGCGGCGAGTCCAGACTGCCCGTCCCCAGTCCCCGCCGGACACGGGAGGGCAGGTCCGCCCGGACTGCCCGCAAGGTGACGCACAGGGCCCTGTCCCTACTGCCCGAGCGACACGCCGAGCAGGCAAGGGGACAGATCCGCCGCCTGTTGAGCTGAGTGATCAGCCCAACAGGTCGGCAAACGCCTCGCGGACCCCAGCGGCGTCGGCACGCCCGGAGCTGCGCAACTTCACCAACTTCTTCCAGCCCGGACTGGCCAGGACAGTGGAAGGGTCCAGCGCATTCGTGCGGTCCAAGACATCCTGCGGCACTGGCTGCGGGTCGGGAGTGACTGCGGACTCCAGCCAGTCGTCATACCCCTCAAGCACTCCCCCGCGGGAGGCATCGGGGCACAGGACGAGCGTCGTCCCGGTCAGCGCGGTGTCGATGTCGATGACGATCAGGTCGGGTCGCAGTTCACGCAGGGCCAACGCGGCCTTGTAGACGTCACCGGTCCACGCAGACGTGGTGCGCTTCCGGTTCGCCATCTCGATGTCGAGCGGAAGCATGTCGTCGAAGAGGACGACGGAGGCCGGGGTGGTGAACCGCTCAACAGCCATGAAGTCGCGCACGGCGTACTCCGCCAAGTGCATCCCGTCGACGAATGCCAGGTCCAGCACCGGGATCGGCAGGTGCGCCAGCGGCTGCCTGCGGGCGAAGAACTCGTCACTGGTGACCCGTGCCAGTTGTACGTCGACCTGGATCTCTCGTGTGATCGAGAACTCCGGGTCGATGCCGATGCTGGGCACGCGGCTCAGCTGGAGGCTCTGCCCGATCTGGACGCCGGTCTCCAGATACGTGCGAGGTCGCACGACCTCGTGGAGGCCAGCGAGGAAATCGTGACGATTCATGTGCCCTTCCCGAGCATGAGTGCGATGAAGCCCCACAGTAGCCACCGTGTCGGGCCACCGGGCGGCTGAAGAGTCGTGTCGTCAGACGGATAGCCTCGGGCCATGAGCTCCACCCCCCTCGGCATGCCCGCTCTGCCCCCGCGGACGGCCCAGCCGGTGTGGAAACAAGCCTGGGACACGGCCCTCTACGGGGCCGGTGGATACCTGCGCAGCCACCCCGTCGGATTCGCCGAGCGGAACCGCGACGCGCTGCTGTCCTTCCTGGTGCCGAGGATCGACGGACACCGTGACGTCGTGCTCTTCGGTGCTGCCGGTCGACTGGCCACGGATCTGGCCGGGCGCTTCACTGACACCCTCTTCCGGCCCGACCTGCCGAAGGACTTCGACGGAATGGTCATCTCGGTGGACTGGCTCGCCCACGTCCCGACACACGTCGTCCAGGCCGATGACGACGGGCGACCCCGCGTGGTCCATGTGGATCCGGTGACCGGGAAGGAGCAGTTGGGCCTGGTGTTGGACGACGCTGGTGTGCCTCCGACGCTGCGCAACTGGCAGGAGCAGAACTGGCCGCTGCCCGAGCCCTTCCAGCGCGCAGAGATAGGCACCACCCGCGAAGCAGCCTGGCGTGACGTTACTTCACGGCTCGGCAAGGGCGTCGCGCTGGCCATCGACCCGGGTCACACCCACGACGTCCGTCCGACCGAGGGGAGCCTCCGATGCCCGGATGGGCAGCCCCCGATCCCGGACACCACGCGGGATCTGATCGCCGACGTGGCCCTTGACGCGCTCGCCGCAGCAGTCGGCGGCCGGGTCTTCGACGAGGACGGCTGCACCGGCGTCCTGACTGGTGCGGACGACCTGATCTGAGTCCCCAGTCTAGATCCGTCGGCCGAGCACACGATACAGGGCCGGGTCCTCGTCGCCGTAGGGCGATAGGCCGGTGTCCTCGATCTCGTCGAGCACCTCGAAGCCCCAACGATCGATGAGCGACTCCCGGAACTCAGCCGCAGGCTGGAATCGGCGGTAGTGGTTGCCGTGGGTCTTGGCCTTGTCCTCGTCCTTGTCCGTGCGGAACTCGGCGGCGAACATGTCCCCGGGTCGCGAGTGGCGACAGATGGCCTCCATCAGACCGTCCTGGACGTCGGGCCGGATCGCGTGCAGGAAGAACCGAAGATAGAAGAGCACCGGTCCCGTGGATCCGGCGATGACCCCGGCCAGCGTGGCGTCGAGCGCCTCACGGTCCGCGACGTCACATGCCTGGAACGTCGCCCGGTCACCGAGCCCCTCGTCGCTGGCCCGACCTGCGGCGCGCGCGATGCCCACCTCCGACTGATCGAGGCCGATGACGGTGCGGCCGGCGGCGGCGAACGCCCACGAGTCACGCCCCTCTCCGCAGCCGAGGTCGATCACGGTGGAGGGGACCTCGGGGCGTGAGGCGACGTACTCGAAGAAGCTGGAACCCTTGGCGTAGCCGTGGCGCGCGTAGAACCCGGCCCAGTAGACATGGCTGCGCTGCTCGATCGTGAGGACCGCGTCGTCGGCCACGTCAGTCCGTTCGAGTGCCCACCTGAAACCGGGCTTCGGAAGGCGCCAGTCGTCTCCGTAGAGGTGCGCCACGAATGCTTCCTCATTGTTCGGAACGAGGACCGCACCTCCGGGCAGATGCCCCTCGTGAGTGCCGCTCATCTCAGCGCGGGTGAGCTTGCTCGTCCCCGCAACCCCCCAAGGGAATCGTAGCTGGTCCTCCTCGTCGAAGAACGTGTGAAAGAGGTCGATGTTCTGTTCCGGGTCTTCTGGATCGTGAACGTGCAGCACCCGCTGCCGCAGGTCGACCGGGAAGCCGGCTTCGAGCAGCGCCAAGGAGATCTCGACCAGTTCGGCGGCCGCCTCAGGGCCGGTCCGGAAGTTGGAGACATAGGCCGCATCGAAGTCACAGTCGTGCCCGATGTAGCCCCCCTCACGGACCAGTCCGAGGAGCGTGCCGTAGGTGACGAACACGTCGTATCCGAACTTGTCCTTGACGACCTGCCGAGTGCGTTCGTACAACGCGATGACGCGTTCCTGCCACTCCGTGTCATGGAGCTTGGACAGGCGGAACTCGCCCAGTTGGGTCAACACGAAACCTTCGTCCAGGCGCTGACGGAGATCCTGTGGGGTGTTGCGCCCGTTGATCGCCGGGGTGAGAAACATGCCGTGTCCCGCGATGGGGAGAGGACGGCCGCCACAGTGGACGCTGATCGGGGTGCGTCTGCGCACGTAGTCCCAGATCCCCTCGATCTGTATCGAGAAGGCCCGAATCTCCTGACGCGAGTGCCGCTTGCCGTCGGGGGGCGGACCAACAGGACTGCTGGAACGCTTGCGGGTGGCCTGCTTTCGGACACTGGTGGGGTCGTCGGTCTCGGCAGCGACACGCATGCCCGTCATGGGAGAACCAGGCGTCGGGTGGGTCTGCGAGAGCTTCACCTTTCCGATGTGGAGCGACACAGGGGTTGAGGGAGTATCGGCGGGCACCGAAATCCAGCCTGTGGCGTGCTTGCGGGTGACGCGTTCGCCCATGCCGCTGACAGGTGGTG
>JAKDNC010000214.1 GCA_030452025.1 Nocardioides sp.
CGACGACCCCGTCGGCACTGCCCGCGCCCTCCTTCCGATCCTGCGCGACGCCGCCGGTGACGGCCAGGTCTTCGTGATGGTCGACGGTGCCGACGAGGCCGACGACAGCTCCCTGCGGGCGCTGCACTCGGCAACGCGTCGCGCACCGGCACGCATCCGGCTCGTCTTCACCGCGCGCGGTCCGATCCGCGCGGAGCTGCCCGACCTGCGACGCCTGCAGATCTCCGGGGTGGACCGGGTGGCCGTCCGCCAGATCGCGCACCGAGCGGGCGCCGGCCTCACCGACCGGGAGGCCAGGGCGCTGCGCGACCACACCCTGGGCAACCCCGGCACCGTCATCGAGCTGCTCGCCGAGGCACCCAAGGTGGCCTGGGCCGACTGGCAGCACGTCCTCCCGGCCACCCGGCGCCGGGCCGCAACAGTCCGGGACGCGCTTGCCGCAGCCCCCAGCGCGGCCCGCCGGCTGGTCGAGGCCACCGCCGTGCTCGGTGACGGCTGTCCGCGCGACGAGGCCACCGGGCTCGGCGAGGTCACCAACGACCCGGCTGCCGCGATCGACGCCGCGGAGGCAGTCTGCCTGTTGCAGCGGGACCTCCGCCTCGGCGACGAGGTCCTCCACTTCGCCGACCCGATGACCCGCTCGGCCGTGCTCGAGGCGACCGGTGTGCGTCGGATCCAGCGGCTGCACCGCGCGGCCGCGACCCTGGTCGACGACGAGTACCGCTCCCTCGAGCATCGCGTCCTCGCCGGCGACGACCCCACGGAGAGCCTGCTCACTGACCTGCGTGAGTACGCCGACCGGCAGGCCGCCGAGGGCGCCTGGGGCCGTGCAGCACGCACCCTGATCCGGGCAAGCCGCCTCGAGCACGACCCCACGCGTCGCACCACGCTGCTGGTCGACGGTGTCGACGCACTCGTCGGAGCCGGTGACCTTCCGGAGGCCAACCTCTTCGTCGAGGAGCTCGAGGGGGCGCCTCGCTCCGCCCGCATCGACGCGACGCTCGCCTATCTGTCCATCCTGCGCGGCCGACCCGCCGAGGCCGATCTGCTGCTGACCCGGGCCTGGCAGGACTGGGACAGCGCCCAGCCGGAGCTGCGGGTCTTGGTCAGCGTCCGCCGGGTGTTGCACCACCTGGGCATGTGGGAGCCGGCCGCCATGGTCGAGTGGGCCGACCGGGCCATCGTCCAGGGCGAGCCCGACAATCCAGCGGTCATCGAGTCCGCCGCCATGCGGGGCATCGGCCTGGGCGGCAGCGGTCGCTGGGCCGAGGCCCTCGAGGGGTACGACGACCTCGCCCGCGAAGTGGCCACCGGGCCGCAGGCGCAGCGGATCCGAATGGGCCGTGGCTGGGTCGACCTGGCCCGCGGCGAGCAGGTCTC
Source organism: Nocardioides sp. (assembly GCA_030452025.1). GTDB lineage: Bacteria > Actinomycetota > Actinomycetes > Propionibacteriales > Nocardioidaceae > Nocardioides. Next base: position 1,381 of record JAKDNC010000214.1, read on the forward strand.
GGCCCGCCACGACCTCGAGGGGTCGGTCCCGACCCGTTTCCGGATGGGCTCCACCCGGATCTCGCTATGGGCCCAGGCCTGGCTCGCGCGCAGCCTGTTCCAGCTCGGCGACTGGGACGAGGCTCTGGCCGTGGTCGCCAGGGCATCACAAGAGGTTGCCGAGTCCGAGCACCACCTCATCCGGCCGCTGGTGCACTGGACCGGGGTCCAGGTCAATGCGCTCCGCGGCGACCGCGCCGCTGCTCAGGAGCACCTGCGCAAGGGAGTCGCTGCCGCGCAGGACTACCCGATCATGCAGATCCCTGCCGCCCTCGCCCGGGCACAGTTCGCGGAGGCTGCAGCCGACTACGACGGGGTCCTGCGAGCCTTGGTGCCCCTCACCACTCTCCTTGCCGACCGGCCCCACGAGCCGGGATTCTGGCCGTGGCCAGCGCTCTACGCGAACGCATTGGTGATGAACGACCGGGTCGACGAAGCACGCGAGCTCGTTGCGGAGCACCACGCCCTCGCCGTGGAGCGCGGACACCGCCCCGAGCAGGCCGCGCTGGACGCCGTACTCGGGCGGATCCTCTGTGGGGAGGGCAACCTGGACGCCGGTGTCGCCGCGTTCGAGTCCGCTCTGTCGCTGCTCTCGGAGCTGCCTTCGCCCTACGATCGGGCGCGGGTGAACTTCAGCTACGGCCAGGCGCTGCGCAGGGCCGGACGTCGCCGCGAGGCCGACGGAGTGATGCGCGCCGCCCGTGACGGCTACGCGATGCTGGGGGCCACGTCGTACGTCGTCCGCTGCGACCGCGAGCTGAACGCCGCCGGCCTCAACGTCCGTCGCTCGGGCGGAGTCACCGACCTCACGCCGCAGGAGACCGCCGTGGCCGACCTGGTCGCGGTCGGGCTGAGCAACCGCGAGGCCGCCGAGCAGCTCTACGTCTCGGTGAAGACCGTGCAGTACCACCTCACCCGCATCTACGCGAAGCTCGGCATCCGTTCCCGGACCGAGCTCGCGGTGCGTCACCACCCCCACGCCCCAGGAGGAGAGACGTGACCCAGCTGGCCATGCCCCCCACGCGAGCGCGGCCCCCGCGCCTGCAGCAGCTCCGCAACGACCTCGGCGGGACTGAAGCCGCGAACGGCCTGGTCGCGTTGGTCTTCGCTGCGACCGGCCCGGTCGCCGTGATCCTCGCGGTCGGGACCGCGGGCGGGCTGTCGCGGGTGGAGATCAGCTCGTGGATCTTCGCCGTGTTCTTCCTGAACGGCCTGATCACGATCCTGGCCAGCTGGGCCTACCGGCAACCACTGTCGTTCTTCTGGACCATCCCCGGCACCGTCGTGGTGGGGAAGTCGCTGACCCACCTCACGTGGCCGGAGGTGTTGGGGGCCTTCATCGTCACCGGGATCCTGATCCTCGTGCTGGGCCTGACCGGCTGGGTGGACCGGGTGATGTCGCTGATCCCGCTCCCTCTGGTGATGGCCATGGTCGCCGGCGTCTTCCTGAGCTTCGGCACCGACCTCGTGGGCGCGGTCCGCACCGACGTCGCGATCGCGGCTCCGATGGTGCTGGCCTTCCTGCTGCTCAGCCACCTCACGAGTCTCGGGCGCTGGATGCCTCCGGTGCTCGGCGCGTTGCTCGTGGGGGCCGTCGCCGTCGCGGTCGTGGGCGGATTCTCCCCGGGATCCGGACCGGTGCTCGCGGCCCCGACGTTGCAGGCGCCGGTCTTCACCACGGGCGCGCTGCTCGAGCTGGTCGTGCCCCTCGCGATCACCGTCCTGGTGGTGCAGAACGGGCAGGGCGTGGCGGTGCTCAACCAAGCCGGGCACCGGCCTCCGATCAACGTGGCCACCGTCTTCTGCGGGATCGGCTCGCTGTGCAGCGCCGCGATCGGCGGCATCTCGTCCTGCCTGACCGGGCCGACCAACTCCCTGCTGGTGGCCTCCGGGAAGCGTGAGCGCCACTACGCCGCGGCGATCTGCTGTGGGGCGCTCGCCCTGGTCGTGGGCCTGTTCGCCCCGCTCTTCGTCCGGCTGATGCTGGCCACCCCCGCGGCGTACGTCGCCACCCTGGGCGGGCTGGCCATGCTGCGGGCCCTGCAGGGCGCGTTCGTCGCGTCATTCGCGCACCGCTTCACACTCGGCGCGCTGGTGACCTTCCTGGTTACCATCACCGATGTCACGATCCTCAACATCGGTGGGGCCTTCTGGGGCATCGCGATCGGGTTCGCCGTCTCGAAGCTGCTCGAGCCGGGGGACTTCGACACGTAAAAACCACTCGTGGGCGGGGGCCGCACCCTATGGCGTTCACGACATGTTCGGAGCCCTCGGTCGATTCGTCTCCCGCCACCCTTGGTACGTCATCGTCGCATGGGTGCTGCTCGCCGTTGTGGTCGTGGCGACCGCGCCCAAGCTGACGACGACCAGCGACCAGTCCGAGGTGAACCGGATCGCGAAGGAGCTCGGCCCGGAGCTGGGTGAGAAGACCTTCGAGCCGCAGGTGCTGACGGCCCAGAGCACCGGTTCAGTGCCTCAAGGTCTGGACGGCCAGGACTCGAGCGCGGGACCGCCGCCCAGTTCTCACTGATCCTCGAGAACGACCCGGTCTCCGATGCTGCGCTCAACGACGTGCAAGGGCCGATCCGCGAGGTCGCACATGACTCGGCTCCCGACGGCGCCACCGCGTACGTCGGTGGCACGCCGTCGATCTTCGCCGACCTCAACGACGCGATGGAGCGGGACTACTCGGTCGTGTTCCCGGCTGCAGGGCTGGTGATCATGCTGATCCTGGCGGTGCTGCTGCGAAGCCTGGTCGCGCCGTGGTACCTCATGGCAGCGGTCGGTCTCGGCTTCGCCGCGACCCTCGGCGCCACGGTCATCGTCTTCCAGCACATCCAGGGTGACGCCGGTCTGATCTTCATGCTCCCGATCTACATCTATCTCTTCGTGACGGCGTTGGGCACCGACTACAACATCTTGATGATCGCGCGGCTCCGGGAGGAGGCACGCGAGGGTCGAGATCCGCGCTCTGCCGCGGCGGAGGCCGTCAAGCACGCCGGCCCGACCATCGCTGCGGCCGGGGTCATCCTCGCCGGCACCTTCGCCTCGCTGATGCTCAGCGGGAACACCCTGTTCATGTCGATGGGTTTTGCGCTCTCGCCGGGGATCATCATCGCGGCCTTCGTGATGTCGATGTTCTTCACGCCCGCGCCGACCGCCCTGATCGGCCACGCCGCCTGGTGGCCCGGCCACGGTGACGAGAAGAGCGACTGACCGGCTCTAGCCGAGCTCTAGCCGTCCTGGCGGTAGCGCGCGAGCTTCTCGGGGTCGATGTCGACTCCGAGGCCGGGCCCCTGGCGCACCAGCATCTCGCCGCCGATGATCTCCAGGGGCGTGGCCAGGAGGTCGTCGCTCATGTCGAGGAAGTTGGAGAGCTCGCCCGCGCGGCGCGCGGTCAAGGGGTACGCCGCCCCGAAGGCGATGCTGCACAAGGAGCCGACCTGCCCGTCGATCTGGTTGCCCATCACCACCTCGACGCCCAGCGACTCCGCCAGGTGGTGGACCCGCTGGGACATCGTGAACCCAGTGCGGGCCGTCTTGATGCTGACCATGGTCGCGGAGCTGCCGAGGATCTCCCGGGTCACCTCCGCGGGAGTGGAGACGGACTCGTCGGCCACGAAGGGGATCCGCGAACGCTCGACGAGCCAACGCCGACCGAGGACGTCGTCGGCCGGGTTGAGCTCCTCGGCCATCGACAGGTCGAGGTCCTCCATCATCCGCAGAGCCCGCGCCGCCTCCGAGGCGGTCCAGCCGCGGTTGCCGTCGATGTAGAGCTCGATCCGGTCCCCGAGGCGCTCGCGGATCGCCCGGCAGACCGCGACGTCGAGGTCGACCGGCGTACGCCCGACCTTCACCTTGAACGTGGCGACACCGTAGGTCTCGAGCATCCGCTCGGCCTCGTCGGCCATCTTCGCCGGGTCGTCGAAACCGAGCATGTGGGAGACCCGCATCCGGTCCGTGTAGCCCCCGAGCAGCTGGTGCACCGACGTCCCGGTGGACTGTCCGATGATGTCCCACAGCGCCATGTCGACGGCGGCCTTGGCGGTCGGGTTGCCGATGGTGCGGGCAAGCTTGCTGTGGATCAGCTCCCGGTCCAGCGGGGAGTCGCCGAGGATCTGTGGGGCGAAGATCGTGTCGATCACAGTCGAGATCGAGCCCTGGGTCTCGCCGTAGGTGAAGGGACGCGGCGGCGCTTCGGCGGTGCCGACCAGGCCCTCGTCGGTGTGCACGCGGACCAGGATGTGCGAGGCGGTGCGCACCTCTCCGCTCGCGAAGACCAAAGGCTTGCGGTACGGGATGGCGAACGGAATCGCCTCCACCTGCGTGATCTTCACGAAACTCCTCCACGGCTCGACTGCTACTCGAGGTCAGTTCCCTCCGCACAAGAGTAAGGCTGCGTATTGATACGACACAAAGACTTGTTTGACGTCGATTGAATGCTTTGACGTCTTTATTGGCGGCGTCGGTGGCAGCCCACAAGATGGGTGTTCACGATGCCGATCGCCTCCATCAGCGCATGCATCGTGGTGGGGCCGACGAAGGTGAAGCCGACCTTCTTCAGCCCCTTGGACAGCGCCTTGGACTCCGGTGAGGTCGTCGGCACCTGCACGGTGTCCACGGGCGCCGGCCCGACCTCGGGCTGGAAGGACCAGACGAGCTCCTCCAGGCCGCCCTCATCACGCAAGGCGATCGTCGCGGCGGCGTTGACGATCGTGGCGTCCACCTTGAGCCGGTTGCGCACGATCCGGGCGTCGTCCATCAGCGCGGCGCGCTTGCGGTCGTCGTACGCCGCGATCTCGTCGACGTCGAAGCCGTCGAAGACCTCGCGGAACGCCGCACGCTTGTTGAGGATCGTCGACCAGGACAGGCCGGACTGGAAGGCCTCGAGGGTGAGGCGCTCGAAGACCGCCGTCTCCCCGTGGACGGGTCTCCCCCACTCGTTGTCGTGATAGTCGCGCATCACGCCCGCGGCCG
>JAKDNC010000215.1 GCA_030452025.1 Nocardioides sp.
CCACCCCCGCCGGCGGGGGGTCATGCCCCCGCCAATCACCCCCCGCTACATGTCAGGGGTGAAGGCGCTGGCGACCTCGATCAGACGATCGTTGGCCTCGGTCTCGCCGATGCTGGCGCGAACACCCTCCCCGGCGAAGGGGCGTACGACGATGCCCGCGGCGTCGGCGGCCGCGGCGAAGTCGGCGCTGCGCTCACCGAGCCCGAACCACACGAAGTTGCCCTGCGCCTCGGGTACGTCCCAGCCGACCTCGGCCAGCCCGGCGAAGACCCGGTCGCGCTCGGCGACCAGTGCATCGACCCGCTCGAGCAACTCCGGTTCGGCATCCAGCGACGCGACAGCCGCAGCCTGGGCCACCCCGGAGACCCCGAACGGCAACGAGACGGCGCGCAGCGCCCCCGCGATCGGCGCGGGGGCGACGGCGTACCCGACCCGGAAGTTGGCCAGCCCGTAGGCCTTGGAGAAGGTGCGGGTCACCACGACGTTCCGGCGGGCGCGGTAGGTCGCGACCCCGTCCACCGGGTCGGCCATGCGCACGAACTCGACGTACGCCTCGTCGAGGATGACCAGGATGTGCGAGGGAACGCGGTCCAGGAACGCGTCGAGCGCGGTCTGGGTGAGCGCAGGTCCGGTCGGGTTGTTGGGGGTGCAGACGATGACGATCTTCGTCCGGTCGGTGATCGCGGCGAGCATCGCCGCCAGGTCGTGCTCGCCGGTGGCGGTGACCGGGACCTGGACCGAGTTGGCGGCGGCCGCGGTGATCGCGATCGGGTAGGCCTCGAAGGAGCGCCAGGGGTAGACGACCTCGTCCCCGGGATCGCAGTAGGCCTGCAGGATCTGGTAGATCAGCGCGACCGAGCCGGTGGCCGTCGACAGGTCGGAGACGGGAACGTCGAACCGGCGTGACAACGCCGCGTACAGCTCCGTGCAGCCCATGTCGGGGTAGCGGTTCATCTGGCCGACCAGGCTCATGGCCGCCTCCACCACGCCGGGCAGCGGCGGATAGGGATTCTCGTTGGAGCTGAGTTTGAAGGTGGTCAGCCCTTCACGCGGGACGGGAGGCTTGCCGGGGACGTAGGCGGGGATGTTGCCGACGTTCTCGCGCGGCTGCGGAGTGATCTGATCGGTCATGCCGATCAGGTTAGTGCCCCCGCAACGCTGCCTGCTCAGCGCTGCCCGCGCGCCTGGCGCTTGCGGTGCTTGTGCCGCCATGGCTGGAAGACCAGGATCAGGACGACTCCGGCGGCGACCCCGAAGGCCGCGCCGGTGACGTTGTCGACGATGTCGGTGACGTCGCAGGCCCGGTCGATGCGGGACGCTTCGAGCTGCACCTTCTCGATGGCCGCCGAGTACACCGCCAGCGCGAGCAGGCCGAGCGGAGTGAGGATCCAGCCTGCGCGCCAACGGGCGACGGAGAGCACCAGCAAAGCACCGGCCGGGACGAACAGTGCGGTGTTGAGCGTGCGCTGTCCGGACTCGAAGATCCAGAAGCCGTCCGGAGCCGGACCGCCGATGTCCCACGAGCAGGTTACCCGGCGCGCCTCCTCGGGGATGGATAGGTTGATCGCGTTGAGCGGGGTCAGGGTAACCAGGCCGATGACGGTCAGCGACCAGAGGAATCCGGCGATCGAGAACGCGGAGACCCAACCCAGGGGCTTGAGCAGGGCAAGGGCAAGCAGTCCGAACACGACCGCCGACGCGGCTGCCCCGAGCACCATCGCCTCGGTGCCGCTGAACTGCTCCATGGGCCAGAGATTAGCCGCGCGAGTCGAGCGAGGCGGAATCGGTGATCGACGTCGCGACGAGCGTGATCCGCTGACGGTCGATTCCCGCTCTCGCGCCAGGATTGGCCGACTTGTCTAGGGTGAAGACGTGAAGTTCCTCGCCTGGCTCGTTTCGTATGCCGTCGCCCTCGCTGTCGCGGCCTGGTTCCTCGACGGCATCTCGTTCGACGGGGCGACCTGGCAGGACAAGCTCTTGCCGCTCGGAATCGTCGCCCTGATCTTCGGAGTCGTCACGCGCTACGTCGGCGCGGTCGTGAAGGTCCTCTCGATCCCGTTCATCATCGTCACCGTCGGATTGTTCCTGCTGGTGATCAACGCCTGCCTGTTGCTGTTCACCGGCTGGATCGCCGATCAGTTCGACGTCGGCTTCCACGTCGACGGCTTCTTGACCGCGGTCATCGGCGCGATCATCATCAGTCTGGTCGGAGGCTTCATGAACATGGTGCTGGACGAGGAGGGCTGATGCGGATCGCGATCGTCTGCCTCGGGAACATCTGCCGCTCGCCGATGGCCGATGTCGTGCTCAACGCGCGGCTTGAGGCCGCCGGGCTGGCCGAGCTCGTGCACGTCGACAGCTACGGCACCGGCGGCTGGCATGTCGGCAACCCGATGGACGAGCGGGCCGCCGCCCGCCTGACCAGGGTCGGGTACGACGCCACTGCGCACCGCGCTCGGCAATTCAGTGCCGGTACCGACGAGGACTATGACCTCGTCCTGGCGATGGACCAGCAGAATCTCGACGACCTCCGCGACCTCGGCGTCCCACCGGAGAAGCTCGAACTCTTCCGGGACCACGACCCGCAGCCCGGCGATCGGGACGTCCCCGATCCCTACTACGGCGGCACCGACGGTTTCAGCCACGTGCTTGCCATCATCGAGCGGACCGCTGAGGCTCTCACCGATGAGCTGGCCCACGATGGCGGGAAGGAGGAGACCCGACGATGACCCGCTACTCCGCGTCCGCCCGCAAAGCCGAGGTTCGCCTCAGCTCCCCGGTCGTGGCCACCGCACCCGTGGCCGGCGGCGACATCTGCAACGCCACCCGGATCAAGCTCTCCGACGGCCGATCCGCCCTGATGAAGACCCACCTCAACCCGCCGGCCGGATTCTTCGAGGCCGAGGCCCGCGGGCTGCGCTGGCTCGCCGTCGAGGGTGGCGTCCTGGTCCCTGAGGTGCTCGCGGTCGACGCGGACTGCCTGATCATCGAGTTCGTCGAGACCGGCAAGCAGACCCCTGACTCCGCGATCGCCTTCGGCCGCGCCCTGGCGACCACCCACTCCAGCGGCGTCGAGACCTTCGGGGCAGAGTCCGACGGCTTCATCGGGCGACTGCCGATGCGCAACACCACGAAGCCGTCGTGGCCGGAGTTCTACGCGACCCAGCGGGTGCTGCCCTACCTCAAGTTGGCCCGCGACCGGGAGGCGATCAGCGCGCAGGACGCGGCCCTCGTCGAGGGGCTGATCGGCCGACTGCCCGACCTCATCCCCGAGGAGCCGCCCGCCCGGCTGCACGGCGACCTGTGGAACGGCAACCTTCTGTGGGGCACCGACGGCGCCGTCCACGTCATCGATGCTGCGGCGTACGCCGGCCACCGCGAGGTGGACCTGGCCATGCTCTCGCTCTTCGGCATGCCGCACCTTCCGCGCGCGCTGGAGGCCTACGACGAGGCTCACCCGTTGGCCGAGGGCTGGGAGGACCGGCTCGGAATCCACCAGCTGTTCCCGCTGCTGGTGCACGCGTGCATGTTCGGCGGTGGGTACGGCGCCCGTGCCGCCACCGTCGCCGGACGGTACTGAGTCGGGATCCACCCGCTACCGAGGTCGCTTCGCTGCGGCCTTTACGGCGGGGCCCGTGCGTGCAAACCTGAGTTGATCGAACATATTGGGTCGGCGACCCGTGTGGTGATTTTCCCGTTCTCGGGACGTGATCGCGACCCACCGTGCACGACAACCGAGGAGGGCCGCGCCAGCCATGCGTGATTATCTGAAGGAACACACCAACCCTCCGGTGTTCATCGGTGCGGCCGGGGTCGTGCTCGCTTTCCTGATCTGGGGCGTCGCGGCACCCGCGAACGTGGGGTCGGTCGCAAGCACGGTCAACGAATTCGTCACCACGAACTTCGAGTGGCTCTACATCTTCAGCGCCTCGGGGTTCGTCCTCTTCGTCTTCTACCTGATGCTCAGCCGCGTCGGCAGCGTCCGACTCGGCCCGAACGACTCCAAGCCCGAATACGGCAACCTGTCGTGGTTCGCGATGCTCTTCACCGCGGGGATGGGCATCGGCTTGGTCTTCTACGCGGTCAGCGAGCCGGTCACGCACTTCCTGACCCCACCGACCGGCGAAGGTGGTACGCCCGAGGCTGCCCAGAACGCGATGACCTACACCTTCTATCACTGGGGTCTGCACCCTTGGGCGATCTACATCGTCCTCGGCTCAGCTCTGGGGTATTTCTCGTTCCGGCGTGGCCTGCCGTTGCGTCCGGCTTCGGCGCTCTACCCGCTCATCGGCGACCGGATCTACCGGTGGCCGGGCGCGCTCATCGACGTGCTGGCCGTCTTCGGCACCCTGTTCGGCCTGGCGACGTCGCTGGGCATCGGCGGGCAGCAGGTCGGCGCGGGCCTGAACACCTTGTTCGGAGTCCCCAACAACGCCTTCGTCCAGGTGATCATCATCATGGCGATCACCTCGGTGGCGGTGGTCTCGGTGATGCTCGGCATCGACAAGGGGATCCGCAACCTCTCACTGGCCAACCTGTGGCTCGCCCTGGCCCTGATGCTGTTCGTGTTCTTCTTCGGCCCGACGCGCGACCTGATCAACGTCCTGGCCACCAACGTCGGCTCCTACGTCCAGGCCCTGCCGCAGCTCGGCTTCGAGACCTTCCCCAACGGCGGCAAGCAAGCCCAGGACTGGCAATCCACCTGGACGCTGTTCTACTGGGGCTGGTGGATCTCATGGTCCCCCTTCGTCGGGATGTTCCTGGCCCGGATCTCCTACGGTCGAACTCTCCGCTCGTTCGTCGCCGGTGCGTTGTTCGCCCCGGTGGGCGCTTCGATGGTGTGGCTGACGATCTTCGGGGACTCCGGACTCGGCATCCTGCTCTCGAATCCTGACAACAAGCTCGCCGACGCTGCACCGGAGAACAGCATCTTCGTCCTGCTCGAACAGTTGCCGGTCGCGGGCTTCGTCGCGACCCTCGCCTCCATCGTCGCCGTGGTGGTGGTGGTGCTGTTCTTCGCCACGTCCTCCGACTCCGGCTCGCTGGTGGTCGACATCCTGACCAACGGCGGCGACCCGAACCCCAAGTGGCAGCAGCGACTCTTCTGGGCGATCCTCGAGGGCGTGGTCGCGGCCGTACTGCTGGTCGTCGGCGCGGTCAGCGGAGAGGATGCGCTCTCGGCGCTGCAGACCGCCTCCATCGTGGCCGGGCTGCCCTTCTGCATCGTCTTGATCCTGATGGCGATCGGTCTGACCAAGGCGCTGCGCAGCGAGACCTTCGAGAAGCTGAAGGTGGAGGAGCCGCCGCCGTACGCCGGGATGCGTGAGGCCGCGCAGCGCAAGGCGGGCCCGAACGCCGCGGTCGACGGCTCCGACGTAGAGCAGCACATCGAGGCTGAGGAACGACGAGACAACACCCCGACCGACGTCTGATCGACGAGGCTCGGGCTGCGTGATCGCCTGCCCCGAGCCACCGCCAAGTGGACTCTGGCGCGTCGCAGCCCGAAGCCGCGGTGCGCAAACTGGTTCAAGAGACCGGCATTGTCGCGCCGCCGGCCTCCCGACCGATCCGGGCTAGGCTGAGTCATGCCCGAGTTCACCTGGCGACCGGCCAACGAGGCAACGATCGAGGACGTCGAGGCGGTGTTCGACACCGGTGGCGCCCGCAAGTGCCGCTGCCAGGCGTTGAAGGCTCCCGGCTGGATCTGGCGCGACACCACCCAGGAGCAGCGGGACGCGGCCCTGCTGGAGCAGACCGGTTGCGGCACCGCCGGGCCCACGTCCGGCCTTGTCGGGTACCTCGACGGCGAGCCGGCCGGCTGGGTCGCGGTCGAACCGCGGGACAACTACCCCAGAGTGTGGAGCCGCAAGAAGTCGTGGATGCGGATGGACCCCGAGCTCGAAGGCATCTGGTCAGTCACCTGCTTCGTCGTACGCAAGGGCTTTCGCCGACAGGGGCTGATGTACGAGTTGACCGCTGCCACCATCGAGTACGGGAGGCAGGTCGGCACCCGCGTCCTGGAGGCCTATCCCACCGAGCCAGCCGAGGGGAAGGCGGTGATCTGGGATGAGGCGTCAGTCGGACTGCTGCAAGTCTTCCTCGACGCCGGTTACGAGGTGGTGGCCTCGCCGACCCTGCGCCGGAGGGTGGTGCGTCACGGACTCGACGGGCCGTCGTGATGGGCCGGGCACCACAAACCGATCGGCACGCGGGGCGTGCTACAGGAGGATCCCCTGCGGGACGAACTGAACTCTGATCGGCGAGCCCGTCAGGGAAGACGGGCATCACCGGAGCCGGTTCGGCTCGTCGAACGGCACCGACTTGGTCTCGTCTGCGACGGATGATCCTGGGGCGGGTCC
>JAKDNC010000216.1 GCA_030452025.1 Nocardioides sp.
ACAGGCCTGACATGGCGGGGCCGTTGAACACGTTCCCGCTCTTGAAGCGCGTCCACGCACAGCTCCTAGAGTGGACGAATGGGAATGTCAGACGGCCGGCGATCAGGCTCGACCTTTCGCCAGGGCACTGAGTCTCAGGGAGTGGAACCTCCGCACAAGTGGGCTGCGTTGTGGGTGCTCGCCTTGGGACTGGGCATGATCATCTTGGACGGCACCATCGTCGGGGTGGCGTTGCCGAAGATCATCCAGAGCCTCGATCTGGACCTCACTGAGGCGCAATGGATCAACAGCATCTACTCGGTCGTGTTTGCAGCGCTGCTCCTATCGATGGGACGGCTCGGCGACCGGCTGGGTCGCAAGGGTTTGTTCATCACCGGGACGACGACCTTCGTGATCGGGTCCATCCTGGCCGGACTCTCCGACTCCGCCACCGCGCTGCTCTGGGCGAGAGTAGTGCAGGGGGTCGGTGGAGCGATGGTGCTGCCCGCCACCCTTTCGACCGTGAACGCCCTCTTCCGCGGCCGGGACCGCGCCGCCGCCTTCGGGGTCTGGGGAGCGACCATGTCCGGCGCCGCCGCCGTGGGGCCGCTACTGGGAGGTTGGCTCGCTGGCTCCCTCTCCTGGGAGTGGATCTTTTGGGTGAACGTGCCGATTGGAGTGTCGGTGATCGTCGCGACCGTGCTTCTGGTCCCGGACACCAAGGGCGAGGTCACCGCCCGGGGACTCGACGTGGACGGATTCCAGCTGTCGGCCCTGGGGATCGGGGCCGTGGTCTTCGCGATCATCGAGGGACCATCGATGGGGTGGTGGGCACCGACTCGGGACGCCACGGTCCTGTTCTGGACCTGGTCCGAAAGCGCCCCGGTATCGCCTGTTCCCGTCATCGGGTCGATCGGGCTGGTGGCGATCTGGATCTTCTTGCTGTGGGAGCGACACCGCGCGCGTGTGCAGCGCTCGGCGCTGCTGGACCTGTCGCTGTTCACCCTGCCCAGGTTCAGCTGGGGCAACGTAACTGCCGCCATGGTGGCGGTCGGGGAATTCGCGCTCATCTTCGTGCTGCCGCTCTACCTCGTCTCGGCCCGCGGGCTCAGCGTGATGCAGGCGGGCTTCGTGGTCGCCGCCATGGCGATCGGAGCTTTCATTGCCGGCGCTCAGGCGCGCCACATTGCCGCACTAATCGGACCCCCGGCGGTAGTCGTGCTGGGCCTGGGCCTGGAGGTGGTCGGAATCGGGGTGATGGCGCTCCTGCTCGCGCCCGCGGTCAGCGTGTGGCTGATGACGATCCCGCTCGTTGTCTATGGATTGGGGCTGGGCCTGGCTTCGGCGCAGCTCACCTCCCTGGTGCTCGCCGACGTTCCGACTGCTCAGTCGGGTCAGGGGTCAGCCACCCAGAGCACGGTGCGGCAGGTGGGCATGGCCATCGGCACCGCGGTCGCCGGAGCATTGCTCTCGGTGGGACTGGGGCACTTCCTCTCCACCGGAACTCCCCTGGACGACGCCACCCGTGCCTCGGCCGGCGGTGCCCTACAAGGATTGCGCGATCAAGGAGGTCAAGAGGCCCTCGTTGCCGAGCTGAGCCGTCAGTTCGCGCAGGCGACCCAGGTCACGCTGTTGGGCGCGGTGGTGTTCTTGCTTCTCGGTCTGGTGGGAGCGGTGATTGTGCTCCGCCTCAGCAGCAGCGAACACGCAGAGAACACTGCGGCGACCTCGGATGGCGTGAACGAGTCGGGCTGACCGCTCCTCCGACAGTCGAAAGAAGCGCTTGAGCTGCTCGAGGTTCGCTGGATGGGCCATTGCCTCCGCGGGATTCCCTCTGCGCTGACACCTGGCTCGTGCAGAGTTCCAGAAGGATGACGCCGGCGACCTTTCGGCGTCCGCGGGCGTTGGGGAGAGCGAGTCTGACAAGGACTCGCGATCAATCGAAAGGTTGAGAGGGAGCCCGTCGTAGTGATGAGCGCAGGCCATCCTTCCGGTCGATGCGCCAGCGCCGTGAACCAGCGACCCTCAGGAGAAGCTGGCACCCGGATCTCTGGTCGCAGCTTGCCGACACGAACTCGAAGGACCCCCTGCTGATGAATGCCGTGCCACAGCACGCTCCCGAGGACCCGGAGAACGGCGGCGCGAAGTCGACCCGCGGTGCGAAAATTGGTCGTGGGTTGGTCGGTCGTCGTGGTGCGTGGATCGTCTTGACTCTCGCCGTGTTCATCACGGCGGGATTGATGGGGGTGCTCAGCACGAGCACACCGCCCGGAGCGGCCACATCACTGCCCGACGGTGCTCAGTCGACAGAGGTCAAGGAGCTGGAGACGCAGTTCCCCGACGCCGATCAGGCGCCGGTCGTGGCGGTTTTCACACGCACTGACGGTCGGGCGCTCACGGACCAGGACCTGTCTTCGATCCGTGCCGCTGGCACCGCAATGAGCAAGGAGGTCGGACACAAGGCCTCGTCGCCGATGCCGTCGGAGGATGGCGAAGCCGCGACCGTCTCCGTGCTCGTCTCCACCGACGGTGACTCCAGTGAGATCGGTGAGACCGTCGACGAACTTCGCTCCATCGCCACCCGGGTCGCGCCGTCGGTCCTGAAGGTTCAGATCACTGGTGGCCCAGCCTTCGGTGCGGACATCGCCGCTGCGTTCGACGGTGCCAACGTAACTCTGTTGGCCATCACCATCTCAGTCGTCGCATTGCTGCTGCTGCTGACCTACCGCTCCCCAGTGCTCTGGTTGGTCCCGCTCGTCGTAGTCGCGCTCGCTGATCAGGTCGCGAACCTGGTGACCGCACGTGCCGGCCAAGTGTGGGATCTGCAATTCGACGCCGGCATCATCAGCGTGCTCGTGTTCGGCGCGGGGACCAACTACGCGCTGCTCCTCATTTCTCGCTATCGCGAACGCCTCCGCCAGTGCGATGACCACCGCGAGGCCCTGCGCACCGCATGGCAGTCCACCGCTCCGGCCATCCTGACCAGCAACCTCACCGTGGTGCTGTCGCTGCTCACGCTCGTCACCGCGACGCTCCCGTCGACTCGGGGGTTGGGTATCGCCTCGGCGATCGGACTCGGGATAGCGCTTGTCTTCGCCCTGTTCGTGCTTCCCGCCGCGCTGGCGATCTGCGGGCGTCGACTGTTCTGGCCGTTCATCCCTCGGCCCGGGACCGGTCGGCCCGGTGGTGGCCTGTGGTTGAAGACAGCTCGCGCTGTGACCAGGCAGCCCGTCAAGGTCCTGGCGATGACGTTGCTGATGCTCGCCATCTTCTCCGCGGGACTCCTTGGTACCAAGGTAGGACTGTCGCAGGACGAACAGTTCCGCAGTGACAGCGAATCCGCGGCCGGGCTCGAGACGCTTGCTGAGCACTTCCCGTCGGGAGACGCTGCGCCATTGACCGTGATGACCAAGACCGGCACTGAGGACGAAGTCGTTCAGAAGATCAGTGACGTGCCCGATGTGAACTCGGCTAAGGCATCGGGTCAGTCAGAGACTGGCTGGACGAAGATCACCGTGATCGGCAGTGCCGAACCAGAAACCGCGAAAGCATACGATGAAGTCCGAGGGGTCCGAGATGCCGTGCAAGACGTGCCGGATGCCGATGCCTTGGTCGGCGGTGCCAACGCCGAGAGCCTCGACGAGAGGGACGCCGCGCGTCACGTCCTGCTGCGTCTTGGCCCACTCATTCTTGGGCTCGGCCTTCTCATGCTCGTCGGCCTCCTGCGTGCGGTTCTCGCCCCAGTGTTGCTGATCGTCATCAATCTGTTCAGCGCCATCGCCGCCATCGGGGCAGGCACCTGGCTCGGCACGCACGCGTTCGGCTTTCCCGCGCTCGACGTCAATGTCCCACTGCTGGCATTCTTGTTCTTGGTCGCTCTCGGCATCGACTACACCATCTTCTTGACGCACCGAACCCACCAGCTCGTCTCCGCTGTGGGCACTCGGGAAGCGATCACGCTGGCCGTCAGTCGCACCGGGGCGGTGATCACCAGTGCCGGTGTCGTGCTCGCCGCGGTGTTCGCCGCCCTCGGCGTCCTGCCGCTGGTGGTGCTCGGCCAACTTGGTCTGATCGTCGGGTTGGGCGTCCTCATCGACACCATCGTCGTGCGTATGCTCGTCGTCCCCGCGGTTTTCGCTCTGATCGGTGACCGCATCTGGTGGCCACGCAAGCCACGCATCAACGACGAAGGGACAACGGCGATCTCGATGTGAGCGGGGGCATGTAGGAGGTCACCACGTACGACACAATCTGTACGTGGACTTCAGCTCTCAGCCCGTGGCCCGAACGGTGCGATCCCTTGCTGTGTCCGACCCGGGACAGCTTCGTCTGACCAGTGCGATCGGCACTGCTCTGACGGTCCTGCTGACGATCTTGGCCTCGGTGGG
Organism: Nocardioides sp.; assembly: GCA_030452025.1. Taxonomy (GTDB): domain Bacteria; phylum Actinomycetota; class Actinomycetes; order Propionibacteriales; family Nocardioidaceae; genus Nocardioides. The sequence goes on from JAKDNC010000216.1 coordinate 4,368, forward strand.
TTTCACGACGGCGACAGGAAACCCGATCACGGTCGCCGTGCTCGGGACGATCGTGTCCATGCAGTCGGCCGCGGCAGTCAAGGACCGTACGCCCAGTGCCCGGATCCTCACCACGGTGCTGATGACACTCCCGGCCGCGGCCGCCGTGGCGCTCGCGGCCTTGTTGTCCGAGTTCGGCCGGGCCGCCGATGTCGGTTTCATCGTCGTCTTGTTCGCAGCGGTGTGGGTACGTCGATTCGGCCCCCGCGGAACGGCGCTCGGGATGGTTGCGTTCATCTCGTACTTCTTCGCACTCTTCCTGCACGCCGACATCTCGCAGGTCCCCGTCCTGCTGATCGCGATATTGATCGGCGTGGCGGTGGCGCTGTTCGTGCGCGTGGCAGTCTTTCGCGACCGACCGCAGTCAGAGGTGAGTCGTTTGGCCCGGGCGTTGCGTGCAGCCTCGGTGGCGGTGCTGGAGGCGGCCGCGCCCATCCGATCCCGTGACCCGACCGTGCTGCGCCGCAAGCTGACCGGTCTCGCCAACACCGGGATGATGATCGAAGACTGGCTCGACCGCAACGACGCTGCCTTGCACCTGAGCGTGTCCAGTCATGAGTTGTCGATCCGTGTCTTCGAAGCACAAATTGCCACTGAGCAGCTGGCCAGCGTCATTTGGTCCCTCGGCCCGAGAAGGTCATGGCCGACAGCTCTCGACCACGCGATGAACGCAGTGCGTTCATGCCTTCAGGACAACCCCTCGGAGGACGAACTTCGTGCGGCGCGCCAGCTTGCCGCTCATTCGGCCGAGAAGGCCGACCCAAGCCAACAGGCCGGTATCGCCAGGATACTCGCCGCACGCGCTGTGCAGGCCTACACCTCCATCCACCGTATTACCGCCGAGGCGTCGAGTCTCCCGGGGAGAGCACCCAACACGTCCACGCATCCCGTGGCGACGGGAGCAGACGCGACGCCCGATGGCGACAGTTCCAGGATGAATTCACACACCCGGGCGGCCATCCAGGTGGCTGTGGCCACGAGTGCCGCCATGGTTCTCGGCGATCTGATCTCACCGAACCGCTGGTACTGGGCGGTGATGGCGGCCTTCCTGGTCTTCAACGGGGTCACCACCCGCGGAGAGCTGCTGACCAAGGCTGGCCACCGGATCCTCGGAACCGTGGCCGGTGTCGTCGGGGGCGTGCTGCTCGCGGCTGCGGTCGGCAACCAGCCTGTCGTTCAGCTGGCGCTGATCGTGGTGTGCGTCTTCTTCGCATTCTGGCTGGTGGCAATCAACTATGCCCTGCTGGTCTTCTTCATCACCGTGCTGCTGGCGTTGCTCTATGGACTCCTGGGTCAGTTCAGCATCGGCGTGCTCGAGCTGCGGATCTACGAGACTGCCGCCGGCGCGGCCATGGGCACCATCGCGGCCTTCGTGATCTTGCCGGTCAGGACTCGGTCGACCGTCGTGGAGAAGGTCGAGGACTACCTCACCCAGATGAGGGAGCTGATCGACGCCAGCGTCGAGTCAGTGCTGATGCCAGGCAGCAACACCGACCTCGTGACCCTCTCCCGCGCCCTCGACACCTCCCTGCAGGATGCCGTCACCGCCACGAAACCCTTGAGCCTCGGCCCGACGACGCGCGGTCGGCGTAGTACCCGCAGGTTGTTGCTCGTGCTCCAGGTCAGCGCACGAGCGGCACACGCCCTTGCCCGGGCCGGCGTCGCCGCCACCCGTGCCGAGCCGGACACCGCGCCCACCGAGCAGACCGCCGAAGCGCTGCGAGAGGCCGCAGCCCTGGTGCACAAACACCTCGGACTCGTGGGACAGATGGTCGCCGGGCAGGCCTTCGAACACCCTGAGCGCAGCGCCGACTCACCGGTGCTCGACGTGATGACCACCGCCCCCCATGCATCCGCCCCACTGCGCAGCGCCATCCGTGCGCTGAGCAAGCTGAACCGATCGATCATGGAGCTGATCACCTGACCCCGCCCG
>JAKDNC010000217.1 GCA_030452025.1 Nocardioides sp.
TGCGGCGTTCCGCATCGGCTGGGTGGCGACAGTCGCGGCCGTCGTACTCCTGCTTCTGTGGCCCTGGCAGCGGCGTACGCCGCCGAGCGCGGGCCGGACCCACGCCACGGAAATCCCCCCGTCCGACGCCGCGCCGGGCCCCCGTCTCTTCGAGGACCTCGGGGTCCTGGTGGTGATGGCCGGATCGACCCTGGCGGCGATGTTCATCCACCTTGCCGACACCGACGATCCCTACTACGTCAACCGGTCGGTGTGGGTTGCCGAGCACGGCAACGCGGCGCTGCGCGACACGATGTTCAGCCCCGAGGTCTACAACTCCCCCTATGGCGGCGGCATCCCGATCGCCTCCGTCGAGGCGCTGATCGGCGTCATCGCTCACATGTCCGGGATCCGCGTCGGCACAGTCACCTACATCCTCGCCTCCGCCGGGGCCGCGGCTCTCGCGGTCTGGGCGATGTGGCGCCTCGCGCGAGTCTGGGCGCCGCGCCGCGTCTTCCTGGTCTTCCTCGGCAGCATCGCCTTCCTGATGCTCAGCGGCGACTCGATGCTCGGCAACTTCTGGATCGTCCGCATCTGGCAGGGCAAGGTGATGGCGGTGGCGATCCTGATGCCGCTCATCTGGGCCTACCTCACCGTCGTCCACGAAGCCGGGCCCGGACCGCGCCGTCGGTGGAACGTGTGGCTGCTGCTGATGGCGGGGATCGCCTTCTTCGGGCTCACACCCACCGCCGCCGTCTGGGGGCCGGTGATGATGGGCGCCGCTCTGGTGGCCGCATTCCTGCTCCGGTCGAAGGCCCTCGCGGTCGGTGCCGTCGCGATGGGCATCGGTCCGATCGTCAGCGGGCTTGTCGTCGCCCTGTTCTCATCCGAGGTCGGGGGAGAGGCGCCGGTCGTGCTCCCGGCGTACGAGTCGTTCGTGAGGATCCTCGGCGAGACCGCGCCCATGGTCGCGATCTGCCTGGTCGTCCTCGCTCTGTCACCCCTGCTCCCGCGCCGTGGCGCCGCAGCCACGCTGGCGGGCTGCTCTGCGCTCGCCAGCGTCCTCATCTTCGCGCCGGGCATCCTGCCGCTGGTCAACACCGTCACCGGATCGGGGCCGATCCTGTGGCGGATGCTCTACTGCACCCCGATCGCGATGCTGGTGGGGCTCCTGCTCGGCCTGCCCAGGCCCGATCTGCGCGGGGTGTTGGCCGGGCGCCTGGCGCCGATCGCCCGACTCGCCCCCGCCGTCCCGGTGGCCGCTGTGGTGCTCGTGGTGGCCACGTTTGCGGTCGGTGGACGCCCGATCTGGTCGCATACCGGTCACGGCGGCCCGGTGACCGTCAGCTCGAGTCCGGAGTGGAAGCTCGATGTCGAGGCACTCGAAGACGTGCGACTGCTCGACGAGACCGACGTGAGCGGCGTGGTGCTCCTCCCGCCGCGCCAGATGAAGGTGCTGACGATGTACACCACCGACATGTTCCCGGTGGTGCCGCGCAAGTGGTTCATCGGGAACATCGAGGAGCCGCGGGCGCAGAAGCGGGCACGGCGGGTGCTCTATGCGCTCGCCTCGGCCGAGGGGCGGGTGCCCAAGCAGAAGTTGGTCACGCGTGCGTTGGAGAGCCTGGACGTGACTCTCGCCTGCACCTGGCCCTCGCCGACGATCAAAAAGGTGATGGCACGCCTCGGCAACGCGGGGTACACCCGGCAAATGACGATCGGTGCGTTACGATGCGCAAGTCGGGGGACGACGGGTTGACGCCGTCGAGCGTGCCAGGTTGGGGCGCGGTTCCCCGGGCGAAACGAATCAGGATCCGCCGGGATCTCGATATACAGTTCCCGTGTTCCGCCATCAAGACTTGGAGATACCCGTGCGCAGAGTGTCATTGTTCATCGGGGGTCTGGTCCTCGCGCTGATCGCCACGCTGGCCTTCAGCGGCCCTGCTCCCGCCGCGCCATCCACGCGTAGCGCCGATCCGTCGGCCACGCCTTCGCCAACAGTCCCCGTGACCGAGGGCGATGAGGGAGACGAGTCAGGAGGCGAATCGGGCGAGCCCGTCCCGAGCGTGGACGCGGACGACGAGTCCACCGGAGGGACTGCACCCGAGCGGACCGAGACGCCGTCCAGCGAGACCGGGGTGAAGTCCGACTCCGACGCGTCGAAGGCCACAGCCAAGGCCAAGAAGCGCAGGAAGCGCAACTGGAACCCCAGGGCCAGCCGGATCATCAGCGACCCGACGGTCGGCCACCGTCAGCGGGTGGTCCTCAATCACGTGGTCAAGGCGATCCGGAACACCCGCAGCCGCCAGATCATCCGGATCGCGGTGTGGAACTTCGACGACCGGGCCACCAAGGACGCCCTGATCCGCGCCATCCAGCGCGGCGTGCGCGTCCAGCTGATCGTCTCCTACGGCGCCAACACCGACGACTTCCAGGCGGTCAAGCGTGCAATCAAGCGTCGCAAGCACAAGTGGGCCGGCAAACGCAGCCTGGCCCGACGCTGTGTCGGCTCCTGCCGGCAGAAGGGCAAGGGCGGCATCATGCACGCCAAGTTCCTCAGCTTCAGCAAGGTCGGTGGTCGCGCCAAGCACGTCACCATGTTCGGGTCGATCAACCTCACCTACGCCGCGGGTGTAAACCAGTGGAACGACCTCGTCACGGTGAGGAAGCCGCTGGTCTACCGCCACTACGTCCGGATGTTCAACCGCTTCCGTCGGGACCGGGTGGACCGCCCGCTCTACCGCCAGTTCTCCACACGGGGCAACGACATCCGCTCGTCGTTCTTCCCAGCCAACGAGATCAAGTACAACCCGATCCTGAAGGAATTCCGCAAGGTCAAGTGCCGTGGCGCGGCCAAGGGGTACGGCAACGGCAATCGGCGCACCAAGATCCGCATCGCGATCGCCGGATGGTTCGACGTCTACGGCGCCCGCATTGCTCAACAGGTTCGGCGGCTCTGGGACCGTGGTTGTGACGTCAAGATCGTGAACACGCTCACCGGGCGTGGCATCAACAAGGCACTGCGCAACCCCCGCGGTCGCGGGCCGGTGCCCACGCGTGAGGTGACCACGGACCCCAACGGCGACGGCATCCCCGACAAGTACCTCCACCTGAAGTTCTTCACCATCGACGGGGTCTACCGCAACAACCCGCGTTCGAGGGTCCTGTTCACCGGCTCCGGCAACTGGACCGAGCGTGCGCGCCGCTCCGACGAGGTGCTGGTCCGGATGAAGTGGAAGAAGTGGGCGCGCTACTACGGCAACTATGTCGACCGCCTCTATGCCTCGCCGTGGGCACACGGTCGCCAGATCACGCCGGCCACGATGCGTGCCGCGGAGCCGGCCGGACGCAGCGTCTACGGCCAGTCGTCCTCCGGTCTCCCCGACTGGGACTGGTGATGGACCTGTCCACGTCGCTCCGGGCCCATGATCGAGCCTGAGAGAGTCCCCGACGAGAAGAGCAACAGCGACGCCGCCCCGGTGAACGGGGCGGCGTCGCCTGCAGGGGAGCCGGAAGCTGTCCCGTGGCGTGCCCCGCGCTGGTTGCTGCTCGCCGTGCCGGTCGTCCTGGTCCTCGTCCTCCTCGGGATCCGGGCACTGCTCACCGGCGACAGCGACATGAACGCCGAGGAGCGCGACCTGCCTACCGCCGAGCAGGTGGAGAGCGCTGAGCAGAGCGCCGAGGAGGTGCTCACCACATGGGCGCGACCCGACCTGGACTACGACGCGTGGTGGCAGGCTCTTGAGCCACTGCTGACGCCGCGGGCCCGGGAGGGGTATGCGTTCACCGACCCCCGCCGGATTCCGGACCTGGAGGTGGACGGGGATCCGCAGGTGACTGCCGGGCCCACCACCGACACCGTCACGATCGGCTTTCCGACCGGGCAGGGGACCTTTGCTGTGGCGTTGTACCGCAGCGGAGAGGATGCGCCGTGGCGCGCCTCGCAGATCGTGTTCCCGGGCCAGAAGTCGCCCTTCGATGAGTGAGACCGTGAAGCGACGACTGGCGCCCTGGGCGTCGCTGTTGTTGGTGCCGGCGCTGCTGGCGGGCGGAGTCCAGTCCGGTGCCGCCGGTCCGCTCGCTTCTACTTCCCGCACGCAGGGGCCGTCCCCGACGTCGAAACCGTTCTCCGAGGAGACCTGCGCCCATCCCGCACTCGCCCCGCCGCTGGCGATCAAGCCCACGTCGCCCAAGGTGGAGAAGCTCTCCACCGCGCAGGTGGAGACGGCGCGACGGATCGCGGTGGCCGGACAGCAGGAGAAGGTCCCGGCCAGGGCTCAGGCCATCGCGCTGATGACCGCCTGGTCGAACTCCGAATTCTCCCCCGAGGACGCCGGCTTCGTGTTCAGCGACCCGATCCCCGACGCCCGGGGCAAGCCGGACGGCGCGATGACGACGAAGGAGTTCTACTCGTCCCTTCTCCATGTCAAGGGGTGGCGGGGCCTGCCGCCGAGCATCGCCGCCCACCGCACGATCGGGAGTCCGGACCCCTACGCCCACGATGCGTTCTGGGATGCGTCGGTCAGGCTTCTCGGGATTCTCGCCGCCGACTCGATCATCGATCCGGTCACGGCCGTGTCCACCGGCGCGCGTTCGGGGAAGCGGTGCGCCCCGGTCTCCGCCGACGGGATCGGCCTGCCGCTGCCCGCCGGCACGTCGTACCGTGTGCTCCCGAACCGGAGCCGCAAGCCGGCCGAGGACCCCGCCAGCCTCGGCCGTGGCGGCGCGGAGTTCCGTGCCTGGTGCGGGACGCCGGTCCTGGCCGCCATTCCCGGCGCAGTCGTGGTCAAGAGCCAGACGGCCAGCGCCGCCGGACCCTGGCGGGTCGGGATCCGTAACGAGGCCGCCGGAGTCACGGTGTCGTACCACCACGTGACGGAACCGACGGTCACCGAAGGCCAGTCCGTCGGCGCCGGGACCCCGCTCGCCTCCGTGGCCGACTTCGGCAGCCAGCACGGCTGCTCTCTCGGGGTGGGGATCTGGGAGCGCCCGGCCGAGGGCAAGTCCGGCAGGCAGAAGCCCGAGCATCCGGTGAACACCATGGCCTGGCTGCGAACCAACGCGACCCCGGACGCCGTCCTGGTCCCGGAGGAGGAACCTCGGAGGAAGAAGAGCAGGAAGAAGAACAGGAAGAAGTCGATCCCGGAGACCACCTTCAGGGTCGCGAGCTACAACGTCCTGGGCTCCCACCTGACCGGTCCCGGGGCCAGCAAATCCCACTTCGGTCCGGGGCCGGAACGGATGCGCGCCGGCATCAGCGTGCTCGAGTCGAGCGCGGTGGACATCGTCGCCCTCAACGAGTTCGAGGGCCCCCAGGCCGCGGTCGTCGCCGCGGATCCGGACTGGAAGGTGGTCCGGGCGACCGGAAACTCGCCGCTGCGCGGCGGCGACTTCAACGGCAACGCGATCGCTTGGCGGGCGGACCGCTGGAAGCTCGAGGCCATCGAGCAGGAAGTCGTCATCCCGTGGCAGGTCACGCTGCACATGCCGGTGTTGCGGCTGAGCAACGTCAAGACCGGACGCCAAGTGCTGGTGATGGCCGTCCACAACCCAGCCAGCACCCGTCGACAGGGCAATCAGCAGGGGGCGCGTGACGCGGCCCGCAGCGCCGAGCTCGAGGCGGTCAGGACGCTCACCAAGGCGCTGGGGCTGCCCATCATCGTGATGGGTGACATGAACGAGCGGGACGCGGTCTTCTGCCACTTCACGGGCAGCGGCGAGCTGATCGCTGCGGCAGGTGGTAGCACCGGTGGATCCTGTCGCCCCCCCGGCTACGGGGGCGTCGACTGGATCTTCGGTTCACCGAGTCTCGTTTTCTCCCAGTTCGTCGTCGACCGCTCGACGCTCAGCGGGATCAGCGACCACGCCCTGGTCAGCTCCACGGTCACGATCCCGGGCGGCTGAGGAGCCTGCCAGACGGTCGGCCGGACGATCGGTTGGATGATCGGTTGGATGATCGGCCGGATGATCAGCAGCACCGTCGGACCCCTGATCGACCCGCAGACGGAGGAGGGCGACCTCCTCGGCCAGGGTGCGGGTGCGCTCCTCAAGACGGCCCAACTCGAAGCTGTGCTGCAGGCTCAGCGCCAGCAGCAGCATGCTGGCCAGGAAGAAGAGCAGGTTCGCGGGGACTTCGACACCGACGATGTCTGCGGCACCCGAGAGCAGTCCGGGAACCACACTGACGATCAGCGCTCCCAGGGCGACGAGGAACCACAAGACGGCGTACTTCTCGCGGAGTTGGTGGCGCCGCATCATCTCGAAGAGGACGCCGAAGATGATGACCGAGGTGCTGATCCCAAGGATCAGGGCCGGGCTCATCGGGCCGCTCCTGGGCCGGTGGT
>JAKDNC010000218.1 GCA_030452025.1 Nocardioides sp.
CGGGGGTGTGTCGACCCGGGCCGCCCTCACGGTGGCGCTCGTCGTGGCCCTGGCCTGTCGGACGGCGCTGCAGGTCGTCGGCGGGGGAGCGCCGCAGTTGTGGGTGGCCTCGATCGGAGTCGCCGCAGTGGTCACCTGGTGGTGCGTGGCGGCCCGCGAGCTCGGAGACGTGCTGGTGGCTGGCAGCCTCGCCGGGGTCGCGGTGGCGGCGACCACGCACGCCGCGCTCGGCACCTGGGCGGCCGTGTGGCGGGCCGATGTCTGGGCGTGGCTGCTCCTGCTCGCCCAGGCCGCCCTGGTCGTCGTCGCACTGCGCACACCACCGACTGACACGTCACGTCCCGCCTCGCGACGGCAGGCGGTCGTCGTACTCCCGGGGATGTTGCTGGCCGGCATGTGGGCGGCGAACCCGGCCCGCGCCACTGCCGAGTCGGGCACCGTCGGCGCCGCCGTGGTGGTGGCCGCCGCGCTCCTCGCCGTCGGCGTGGCACTCGCGCCACCGGCCGGGCGCTTCGTGTCGGTGATCGCGGCGCTCTGCCTGGTCGTCGGCACCACCTGGGTGATGGTGCCGGGTCATTCCTCGGACTGGCAGAGCGCGGCGTACGTCGTGGGCATGCCCGCGCTCGCAGTCCTGCGGCGGCGCATCCCCGACGGTGACACCGAGGTGGGATCCTCCCCGGCACCTGCTTTCGCAGCCGGGGGCGGAGCACTGCTGTGGGTGATCCTGCTCTTCGTCTACTACGCGGGCTACGACCTCGGCTACCGCGCGGACCTCCTGCTGGTCGCGGTTGCTGTGGTCATCGGGGGACTCGGCGTGGCGGGCAGACCACCGGCGGCGGCCGTCACTGCGCTGCACCACCCGTTCCTGGGCATCCCGGTCCTGGGTGTCGGAGTGGCCGCTGCGCTGCTCGGTCCCTTGATCACCGTCCCGGCCAGTGTGATGGAGCTCCATGCGCACGAGGGCCTGCGGGTGATGGCCTGGAACCTGCGAATGGGTTACGGCATGGACGGCACCTTCGACGTGGACGGCGTTGCCCGCACGATCGCTGCCGAGGAACCTGACGTCGTACTCCTCAGTGAGGTCGACCGGGGGTGGCTGCTCAACGGTGGGCAGGACCAGTTGGCGCTGCTGGGCCGGACGCTGGACCTCGACGTCCACTTCGGTCCGGCGGCCGACCCCGTGTGGGGCGACGCGATCCTGACCAGGCTGCCGGTCGACGACGTCGACTCGGTCGCCCTGGAACCGTTCGGCGCCGTCACCGGAGCCCAGGTCCTCGCCGCAACGGTCAGCAAGGATGATGTGGCCTACGAAGTCCTCTCCACGCACGTGCAGCCCCACGAGGACCCGGTCGACGGATCCCGCGAGCAGGCCATGGCAATCGCCGACTACGCACAGCGCAGGTTCGACCGTTCCGGGAACCCTGTCGTCTTCGGTGGGGACTTCAACCTCCAGCCGGGAGACCCGTCCTGGGACCAGATCATCAACGACGGGTTCGTCGATGCGCTGAGTGGAGCCCGGCCGTTGATGACCTCGCCGGCCGACGCTCCGGAGCAACAGATCGACCACGTGTTTGCCTCAGGGGATCTGCATGCATCCGACCCGGGGCTCGTCCCGACCGAGCTGTCCGACCACCTGCCTGTGCTGGTCACCGTCTATCCGTTGGACTGAGGTCGTCCGGGGCGGCACGACAACTAGACTCGGCCCCATGATCCGCCGAATCGACCTCCGTGGCCGCGCCGATGCAGCCCTCGAGTATCAGTCCGCCGTGCCGCGGGCCGATTTCGACGTGGATGCCGCGACCCATGTGGTGCGGCCGATCTGTGACGACGTGCGCGATCGCGGAGTGGCGGCGATCACCGAATATTCGCGCAAGTTCGACGGTGTGGAGCAGGACGGAGTCGCCGTTCCCGCCTCCGCGTTGCACGACGCCCTGGCCAACCTCGCCCCGGAGATCCGTGCGGGACTGGAGGAGTCGATCCGCCGGCTGCGCGCCACGTGCGAGGCGGAGCTCGAGCCCGACGTGGTCACCGACGTCGCTCCGGGCGCCCAGGTGACCCACAAGATGCTGCCGATGCAGCGGGTCGGTCTCTACGTGCCCGGCGGTCTGGCGCCGCTGGTCTCCTCGGTGATCATGAACGTGGTCCCTGCCCAGGTGGCCGGCGTGACCTCGATCGCGTTGTCCTCCTCGCCCCAGAAGGACTTCGACGGGCTCCCGCACCCCACGATCCTGGCCGCGTGTGCGCTGCTCGGGGTCGACGAGGTGTACGCCGTCGGCGGTGCCCAGGCGATTGCGATGTTCGCCCACGGCGCCGGACCCTGCCGCCGCGTCGACATGGTCACGGGTCCCGGCAACATCTACGTGGTCTCCGCGAAGCGCCTGCTCAAGGGCGTCGTGGGGATCGACTCAGAGGCCGGTCCGACCGAGATCGCCATCCTCGCTGACGGGACCGCCGATCCCGCGTTCGTGGCCGCGGACCTGATCAGCCAGGCCGAGCACGACCCGCTGGCGGCCGCCGTGCTCGTGACTGCGTCCGACCAACTGGCCAGCGACGTGGATGCGGAGCTGGACAAGCAGGTGTCGGTGACTCGCCACGTCGAACGGATCCGCACCTCACTGTCGGGCAAGCAGTCCGGCATCGTCATGGTCGACGACCTCGAGCAGGGACTGGACGTGGTCAACGCCTACGCCGCCGAGCACCTCGAGATCCAGACCGTCGATGCCTCCACCTGGGCCTCCCGGGTGGTCAACGCGGGTGCGATCTTCGTCGGCTCCTATGCGCCGGTCTCGCTGGGTGACTACTGCGCGGGCTCCAACCACGTCCTGCCCACGGCCGGCTGCGCCTGCCACTCCTCGGGGTTGTCGGTCCGTGCCTTCCGCAAGGCGGTGCACATCGTCGACTACACCCGCGAGGCACTGACCGAGGTCGCCGACCACGTCGTGACGCTGGCGGAGGCCGAGGACCTCCCCGGGCACGGCGCTGCGGTGCGCGTCCGATTCGGCGCGGGGGACCAGTCGTGACCTTCCCCCCGATCCGGGAGGAGCTGCGTGGGATCGAACCGTACGGCGCCCCGCAGCTCGACGTCTCCGTCCAGCTGAACGTGAACGAGAACCCGTACGGTCCCAGCCCGGCCGTCGTTGCCGACATCGCGGAGTCCGTCGCCACCGCAGCCGCGACCCTGAACCGCTATCCCGACCGTGAGTTCACCGACCTGCGTGCAGCGCTGGCCGACTACCTCAACCGGGATCTGGACACCTCCGCGAGCCAGGGCATCACGCCCGAACAGGTGTGGGCCGCCAACGGCTCCAACGAGGTGATGCTGCAGCTGCTCCAGGCCTTCGGCGGGCCGGGGCGCACGGCACTGAGCTTCGCGCCGACGTACTCCATGTATCCCGAGTACGCCCGCGACGCGATGACCGGGTGGGTGGTGGGCCGTCGTGAGTCCGACTTCTCCCTCGACCTCGACGCGGCCCGCGAGCTGATCCTCGAGCACCGGCCCCACGTCGTACTCCTCCCGTCGCCGAACAATCCGACCGGCACCGCGCTGCCGCCGGAGGCCGTCTCGATGCTCTGTGAGGCCGCGGCCAACGATGAGCACTGCGGCATCGTGGTCGTGGACGAGGCGTATGGGGAGTTCCGTCGGGAGGGCACCCCGAGCGCCGTCGAGATGCTGCCGAAGCACCGCAACCTGGTGGTCTCGCGGACGATGAGCAAGGCGTTCGCGCTCGCGGGCGCGCGCTTGGGCTACTTCGCGGCCGCGAGCGAGATCTGCGACGCCGTGCGCGTCGTGCGGCTGCCCTACCACCTCTCGGCGGTGACCCAGGCGACCGCGCTGGCAGCGCTGCGCCACGCCCCCGAGCTGCTCGGTCGGGTCGACGATCTTCGGCGCGCACGCGACGAGACCGTAGGCTGGTTGCGCGATCAGGGACTCGAGGTCGCCGACAGTGACGCCAACTTCGTGCTGTTCGGAACCTTCGAGGACCGGCACGCCGTGTGGCAGGCACTGCTGGACCTCGGGGTGCTGATCCGCGAGACCGGCCCCGACGGCTGGCTCCGGGTGTCGATCGGCACGCCGGAGGAGATGAAGAGCTTCAAGAACGCCCTGAGTGAAGTCATGGAAGAGAGCAAGTGATGAGCAGCCCCGAGCGTCGCAGCCGGATCGACCGGGAGACCAAGGAATCGAAGATCCACGTCGAGCTGGACCTCGACGGGACCGGCGCCACCCAGATCTCCACCGGAGTCGGTTTCTACGACCACATGCTCAACGCCTTCGCGCGGCATGCACTGGTCGACCTGACGGTGCAGGCCAGTGGCGACACCCACATCGACTCCCACCACACCGTCGAAGACACCGCGATCGTCCTCGGCGAGGCGATCCGTGAGGCGTTGGGCGACAAGGTCGGGATCCGTCGCTTCGGCGATGCCACCGTCCCGCTCGACGAGGCGCTGGTCCAGGCTGTGGTCGACGTCTCCGGACGTCCCTACTGCGTGCACACCGGCGAGCCCGACGGGCAGGAGCACGTCCTGATCGGGAATCCGGCCGGAAACTTCTACATCGGTTCCCTGACCCGCCACGTCTTCGAGTCGATCGCCTTCCACGCCCACATGGCGCTGCACGTGCGGGTGCTCGCCGGGCGCGAGCCGCACCACATCGTCGAGACACAGTTCAAGGCCTTCGCGCGAGCGTTCCGCGACGCGATCGCCTTCGACCCGCGCGAGACCGGGATCCCCTCGACGAAGGGTGCGCTGTGACTCCACAGCGGCCGGCGTTCCGTGCGTTGTGCATGGTTCCTGCCCCTGTTCGCCTGCACACTGCACGGAACGCGGCATGAAGGACGTCGTCGTTCTCGACTACGGGTCCGGCAACATCCGCTCCGTCGTGCGCGCGCTCGAACGCGCGGGGGCCTCGGTCACGCTCACGGCCGACCCGTCGGTCGCCCAGGAGGCCGAGGGGCTCGTGGTGCCCGGCGTCGGGGCGTATGCGGCCTGCATGGCCGGGCTGCGCGCGGTCCGGGGCCACGAGGTCATCGGTCGCCGACTCGCGGGGGGACGTCCCGTGCTGGGCATCTGCGTCGGCATGCAGATCCTGTTCTCCCGTGGCATCGAGCATGACGTGGAGACCGAGGGCTGCGACGAGTGGCCCGGCGTGGTCGAGCGGCTGCAGGCGCCCGTCGTGCCCCACATGGGTTGGAACACTGTCGACGCCGTCTCGGGCACGTCCCTGTTCGCCGGCGTCGAGGGCGAACGATTCTACTTCGTGCACTCCTACGCCGTCCGCGACTGGACGCTGGTGACCAACGACCGCACCCGTGCGCCGCTGGTCACGTGGGCCGAGCACGGGGGCGACCGGTTCGTGGCCGCGGTCGAGAACGGCCCCCTCTCGGCGACCCAGTTCCACCCGGAGAAGTCCGGGGACGCGGGTGCGGCACTGCTGCACAACTGGGTCACCTCCATCTGAGCCGCCCCACCTACCTAGGATCAAGCCATGAGTGACTACCTCGAACTTCTCCCTGCCGTGGACATCGCTGGTGGTCAGGCCGTCCAGCTGGTCCAGGGCGTCGCTGGTTCCGAGAAGCGGTTCGGCGACCCGATCGAGGCCGCACTGCGCTGGCAGGAGGCCGGCGCGGAGTGGCTGCACCTGGTCGACCTCGACGCCGCGTTCGGACGCGGCAACAACCGCGAGCTCCAGGCGAAGATCGTCGCAGCGCTCGACATCAAGGTCGAGATGAGCGGGGGGATACGCGACGACGACTCGCTCGAGGCCGCGATGGCGGCGGGCTGTCGTCGAGTCAACATCGGCACCGCCGCACTCGAGGAGCCCGAGTGGTGTGCCCGGGCGATCGCTACCTACGGGGACCGGGTCGCGATAGGGCTCGACGTGCGCGGCCGCACACTGGCTGCCCGAGGCTGGACCCGAGACGGCGGGGATCTGTACGACGTACTCACCCGCCTCGACGCCGAGGGCTGCGCGCGTTACGTGGTCACCGACGTCAACAAGGACGGGATGCTGCAGGGGCCGAATCTGGACCTGCTGCGCGACGTGTGCGCCGCCACCTCCAGCCCGGTCGTCGCCTCCGGCGGCATCACCGAGCTCGCCGACCTGGCGGCCCTCCAGAGCCTGGTCGCCGACGGAGTCGAGGGCGCGATCATCGGCACCGCGCTCTACGAGGGTCGGTTCACCCTCGAGGACGCACTCTCCCTCACGCTGCCGAAGCAGGCCTGAGCCATGACCCTGGCCGTGCGCGTCATCCCCTGCCTAGACGTCGATGCCGGGCGTGTGGTCAAGGGAATCAA
>JAKDNC010000219.1 GCA_030452025.1 Nocardioides sp.
GGTGTCGCTGTTGATGTGACCCCAACTGGTGTCATCGTTCAGGGCCTGCGCGGGAGCCGCCATGCCAGAGAGTCCCACCACGAAACCGACGGTCACGACTGCTGCTGCGGCCCTGCTTGCAAAGTGCTTCATATCTGATTCTCCCCGCTACTTGTTCTCAATCCCCCGATGACCACAAGTGTGCGTCACCCCACCATCGGATCTCCACCATTTCCGACTGCATAAGTCTGCATTGCAAGGAACTGCAAATGTTTGGGGACAGTTCGGTCTCGACGTCGCAACCCGGGAAGACCAGAGCCCCGCCCGGATTCCGGGCGGGGCTCTCACGCGGCGGAGGCGGAGGGATTTGAACCCTCGATGGGGTTGTAGCCCCAAACCCGCTTAGCAGGCGGGCGCCATAGACCAGACTAGGCGACGCCTCCATCATTTGCGCGGCTCAGGCTACCGGGTACCCGCGCCGGGCGCAGAATCGGGCCCGCCCACAACGCCGGACCGCCTCACCGGGCCCCTCACCGGGCCCCTCACCGGGCCTCAAGACGATCCTGGAGCTCGGAGACGAATCGCTCCCGGTCGGCGGCGATCACCTCGACCGGGATGGTCGTCGTGCGACCGTCGCGGAGCCGGATGACCACGCACGGAGATCCTGCGACCGTGTCGGTGGCCAGGCTCTCCACGTCGAGCCAGCGCGCCTGCTTGGTGCCGGCGCCACGCACCCACTTGACCACGTACCCCTCCGGGGTCGTGCGCACCACCCAGGACTTCTGCTTGAACACCCACCCCAGGGCGAAGATCCCGATCACGGCGACCACGACGGTCACGTTGAGGATCATCACCGGGGCAGAGAAGAGCACCACGATCATGGTTGCCACGAAGACGAGGAGGCCCAACACGATCAGGGTCAGACCCAGGAGTCGGGCGGCGAACTGCGGAGCGAGGCGATAGTCGGACGGCACGGGTCCAATTGTCCTGCACGCCGGGCACCGTGACACATCGGCCTTGTCTGTTCGAGTGACACAGGTCACACTCTAACTCCGCACCGAGCCGAGGAGCCGCCATGAGAGACCGCCTGCAGGCCACCATCGCGGCGCTCGCCGTCTCACTGGAGCAGAAGGAGCTCTCCGGCACCGCTCTGGGCAACTGGCGCTGGCAGGCCCGCCAACGGTTGGTCACGATCCGTGACGACCTCGGCTCGGAACCGGCGTACTTCTCCGAGGGCTGGCTCGCCGCCCGGGCCGGAGCAGTGCTGCGGGAGCGCAACGTCTTGATGTCGCGGCTGATGGAGCTCGGGCCCGTGGTCCTGGGCGAGGGCGACATGGACCGGGTGCGTGCCGACCTGCGGCGGCTGCTCACTGACCTCAAACACCACCTGCAGCGGCTCTCGGACCTCGCCTACGACGATGTCGAGATGGAGATCGGAGGCTCCGAATAGCCCCTGTCGAAGCGGACTCCGAGCGCCGTTAGACTGAGCCCCGCGTCCTCGCAGGGCGCGAGGAGGGGTGCCGGAGTGGCCTATCGGAACCGCCTTGAAAGCGGTCGTAGGGAGACCTACCGCGGGTTCGAATCCCGCCCCCTCTGCCAGTTCGCTCAGTGAGGCACCTCGCTCAGTGAGTCAGGGTGAGCAGGATGTCGCCGGCCTGGACGACGTCGCCGGCGGTGACGCGCACCTGCTTGACCCGGCCCGCCCGCTCGGCGAGGACGGGGATCTCCATCTTCATCGACTCGAGCATCAACACGGGGTCGCCGAGGGCCACCTCGTCGCCCACCGAGACCGAGACTTCCATGACGTTGGCGACCATCTCGGCCACGATGTCAGAGGCTTGCTCACGCACCATGGGCTCGAAGGTACCCGGTCGGGTGCATTACCCGCAGGTACGTCAGAGCAACGCCTGCAGCCGCTTCGGCTCGGGCCGGATCGCGGCCGCCTCCTCCTCGCGCCGGGCCCGTCGACCACGCGGTCCGGTGAAGAGCAGGTCCACCCGGATCAGGACCAGTCCGATGACCAGGCCGGGGATCGTCGAGTAGGCGATGATCAGCCCGGCCTCCACCCAGCCGGTCTCCGGGTTGACCAGGAGTCCGGCCACCGACGCCGTCGCGCCCACACCGAAGGCCGTCACCCACCAGCCCTGGCGACGCCGGGCCCGCAAGTGGGTGCCCCAGACCAGGGCAGGGATGCCGACACCCATCTGGATCGGCCTCGGGACGGCCCCCAGGTTGTCGCGGACCGTCGCCACGACGTCGAGCACGTCATCGACCAAAGTCTGCGACCCGTAGTGCCGCAACAGTTCGGCGTACGCCATGGCGAGCGTGAGCGCTATCGTCCCGATCACCAGCACCACCAGGCCACGCCGGCCGAGACCGTGCAGGCCCGCACCGAGCCTGAAGACCAGTAGCACCACCAGGATGAACGCGACGCCGAGCGAGACGTAGTCGAACCGGTCCAGGGAGATCACCGGGCGGAAACCAACCACCGCCATCGCCCCGATCGCCGAGATGACCAGGGCGACGAGCACCTCCCGGACTGCGTGCCGGAAGCGGCGAGCGGGGACGGTCATCATCACCGCAAGCACGGCGGTGGCCACGGCGGTCATGACTGCCGCACCGGCCCGCAGTCCGTCTGAGTCGTGGAGGAAGGTCGAGGCGCCGATGGCCGCGGCGACCAGTCCAAAGACCAGGGGGCGGCCGCCGATCCGGGCAGCCAGGGCGCCTGTGTAGGCGGTGGCGATGATCGCCGCACCGGCATGGTCGAACCAGTCCCGGCCGACGTCGAGCGCGGCGAGCACGGTCAGCGCGAAGCCGGCGACGACCGCCACGGCGACTGCTACCCACGCCCACCGACCCCAGCCCACCGAACGCTTCTTGGGACGCATGGCCACGCGGCGGCCGGAGGATCGCTGGGGGCTGGACACGGCGGACAGGTTATCGCCCCTCGAGTCGACGGTTCGCCAGCGAGGGGTTCGTCCTGCGCACCTCGTCGATCAGAGCGCGGGAGAGGGTCGCGCTCAGCTCGGTCGGCTCCGCGAGGGCCTGCGCCACGACATCGCCGCTCGGGGCCACGACCAGCGAATGGCCGGTGTAGCGGGGCGCAGCCTGGCCGGCCGCGACGACGTACGTCGTGTTCTCGATCGCCCTGGCCCGCACCAGCGTCGTCCAGTGATCGATCTTGCGCGCATGCTCATCCCCGCTGCGCCCCGGCACCCACGCAGCGGGGACCACGAGCACGTCGGCGCCGAGATCGACCAGCGCCCGCGCCAACTCAGGGAAGCGCAGGTCGTAGCAGGTCATCAGCCCGACCCGGAAGCCGTGCACGTCGATCAACGTCGGCGTCCACGGTCCGGCTGTGAGCCGGTCGGACTCCAGGTAGCCGAAGGAGTCGTAGAGATGGATCTTGCGGTACGACGCCTCGGTCGCGCCCCGCACGAGCAACGTGTTGAACGGACGGTCCGGGTCCTCCGACGCTTCGAACATGCCCGCCACCACCGTCTGGCCCGCGCCGACCCAGCCGTTGAGCGCCTGGGAGAACGGCCCGTCGTGGGGCTCGGCGAATTCGGAGATGTCGTCCCCAGGCTTGCCGAAGTCCCGCGCGAAAGCCTCCGGGAAGACCACCAGATCGGCGTCGCTGTCCACCGCCGCCACCGCGGCGCGGTTCTCCTCGGGTCGCAGGGAGGAGGACTGCTGCACGATCGTGATGCGGATGTTGTCGGCCATGTCCTCCAGCCTGCCAGAGGGATGGGCCAGATCGGTGGGCCAGATCGATGAGGGAGACTGGACCCATGAACCAGTTGCCCCCTGTCGCCCTCGGCGCGGTGATCCTCGCCGGTGGCACCGCCGCCAGGATGGGAGGCGTGGACAAGGCCTCCATCGAGCTCCGGGGCCGGACCCTGCTCACCCACACCCTCGACGCGGTCATCGACGCTGGCGAGGTGGTCGTGCTCGGCGACTGGGTGCACACCGAGCGCCCGGTCACCTTCACCCGCGAGGACCCGGCCCTCGGCGGTCCGGCGGCTGGCCTGCTGACCGGCCTGGACGCGTTTGCGCGCCGACCGCGGGACCTCGTCGTGCTCGCCGTGGACATGCCGTTCGTCACGATGGCCACGATGCTCCGGCTGCGGGCGGCGATGGACGGACGCGACGGCGCGGTCCTCGTCGACGCGGACGGTCGCCGCCAGCTCGCGATGGTCCTGGTGACCGACCGGCTGCGGGCGGTCCGGCCGGCCTACGGTGACGAGTTCGGCCTGCCGATGCACCAGTTGCTCGCCCCGCTCGATCTGGTCGAGGTCCCCGCGACCGAGCGCGAGGCACGCGACATCGACGGCTGGGCGGACCTGCGCGACGCAGAAGTCTTGCCGTGAGGGCTTGCCATCGGCGCGCACTCGTAGAAATCTGGGAACCGTGAACCTGCACGACTGGATCGATGAACTGCTCGATGTCCTCGACGTCGACCACGAGGTGGACGAGGCCCTGGTCCTCGACCTTGCCCGGGTCGCTGCCCACGGCGTCGTGCGCCCGGCCGCGCCGATCTCGACCTACCTGTTGGGCTACGCCGCCGGTGCTCGGGCCCTCTCCCCCGACGAGATCGAGACCCTCGCGGGGAAGGCAGCGGAGCTCGCCGCCACCTGGGATCGCCCCGCCGATGCCCCGGATCCCATCGACGTCGACGACCCGATCCCCGACGACAGCGCTGTCGACCACACCGCGGACGTCTTCGAGGCCTGAGCCGCCAACGGCCCCTCTCGCCGTACTCCCGGGACGTCCGGCGCCTCGGCTGCCCCGACGACCACACCGCAGGACGTTGTCGTCGGGGTTCTACGCTGGCCACATGCGTGCCGTGATCGCCGCCGAGCCCGGCGGCCCCGAAGTCCTGACCGTCACCGACCTGCCCGACCCGGAGCCTACGGCCGGCGAGGTCCTGGTCAGGGTCGCTGCGACCGCGGTGAACCGGGCCGACCTGCTCCAGCGCCAAGGGTTCTACCCGCCTCCGCCCGGCGCCTCCGAGGTGATCGGTCTCGAGTGCAGCGGCACGATCTCGGCGCTCGGCGAAGGCGTCACCGGCCTGAAGATCGGCGACGAGGTCTGCGCCCTGCTCGCCGGTGGCGGGTACGCCGAGTTGGTCGCCGTACCCGTCGGTCAGGTGATGCCCGTGCCCGACGGGGTCTCCCTCGTCGACGCTGCGGCTCTTCCCGAAGTGGCCTGCACGGTGTGGTCCAATGTCTTCATGGGCGCCGGGCTCGAGCCGGGTGAGAAGTTCTTGGTGCACGGCGGCGCCGGCGGGATCGGCACCTTCGCGATCCAGCTGGCCTCGGCCTGGTCCACCAAGGTCTTCACCACCGCCGGGACCCCCGAGAAGCTGGCAACGTGTGCTGCGCTCGGCGCTGACGTGACGATCAACTATCACGACGAGGACTTCGTCGAGGTGCTCAAGGAGTCCGGCGGGGCCGACGTCATCCTCGACAACATGGGGGCGAAATACCTGCCCCGCAACGTCGACGCCCTCGCCACCGGCGGGCGGCTGGTCGTGATCGGCATGCAGGGGGGAACGAAGGGCGAGCTCAACCTCGGCAAGCTCCTCACCAAGCGCGCCTCGGTGGCCGCCGCCTCGTTGCGCTCCCGACCGCTCGAGGAGAAGGCGGAGATCTGCGCATCGGTCGTCGAGCACGTGTGGCCGCTGGTCGCCGACGGCCAGGTGCAGCCAGTCGTTCACCACTCGCTGCCGCTGGAGCAGGCCGGCGACGCGCACCGTCAGATCGAGGGCAGCGAACATGTCGGGAAGATCCTGCTGACCACCTGAGCCTTCTCCACGCTGAGCGGCCCTGAGTAGGGTTGGCGCCATGAGTGAGAACGAGCCCGAGGAGCACGTCGTCGTCATCGGGCCGGACGGGCAGCCGCTCGGCACCGTCCCGGCCAGCGCCATCACCGCGACGACGGACGGGGAGGGCCAGGCGGGCGAGGACCAGGAGGGCGACGAGCGCCACATCACCGAGCTCGTCGAACAGCCCGCCAAGGTGATGCGGATCGGCAGCATGATCCGCCAGCTCCTCGACGAGGTGAAGTCTGCCCCGCTGGACGAGGCGAGCCGCAGTCGCCTCGCCGAGATCCACAAGGCCTCCATCAAGGAGCTCGAGGCCGGCCTGGCGCCCGAGCTGGTCGAGGAGCTCGAGCGCCTCTCCCTGCCGTTCGCCGAGGGCACCCCAAGCGAAGGG
>JAKDNC010000220.1 GCA_030452025.1 Nocardioides sp.
CCGTGACCTCCACGTGGGCCACCCGGTGGGACGCCGCATCCTGCCCGCCGTCCGCGGCATCGACCTTGACGTCTCCGCTGGCGAGGTGGTCGCCTTGGTCGGTGAATCAGGCTCCGGGAAGTCGAGCGCGGTCCGCGGGATCACGCAACTGATCCGGCCCGAACCAGGATCCGTCGTTCTCGACGGGGTCGAACTCGTCGGTCTCCGGGGTCAGGCACTGCGCCGGGCCCGCCGCGACATCCAGATGGTCTTCCAGGACCCCTACTCCTCTCTCGACCCGGCAATGTCGGTGGTCGACATCATCGGCGAGCCCCTCGTCGTGCACACCGCCCAGCGACGCCGCGAGCGTCGCAAGAGCGCGATCGAGATGCTGGAGATGGTCGGGCTCCGGGCCGAGCACGCGGACCGCTACCCCCACGAGTTCTCCGGGGGCCAGCGGCAGAGGATCGCCATTGCTCGGGCTCTGGTGCTGCGCCCGAGAATGCTGATTGCCGATGAGGCGGTCAGCGCCCTGGACGTGTCCAGCCAGAACCAAGTGCTCGCCCTACTCCAGGAGCTGATCGCTGAACTGGGCGTTGCCTGCCTCTTCATCACCCACGACCTGGCGGTGGTCCGCACGATCGCCGATCGGGTGGCGGTGATGTACTTGGGCACCCTGGTGGAGCAGGGCACCACCGAGGAACTGTTCTCCGCACCCCAGCACCCGTATACGAAGGCACTGCTCTCCTCCGCGCCGGTCGCTGATCCGGTCGTCCAGCGTAGCCGGAAGCGGAGCCGGCTCGCCGGCGAACTCCCCGACCCGATGAACCCCCCGGCCGGATGCGTGTTCAACTCTCGGTGCCCCGAGGCGGTGGACCTGTGCCACCAGGAACCGCCTGCGCGTCGCTCGCCCACCCCGACCTCTTCGGTCGCCTGCCACCTGATCGAGCCACGTACGCCGGGCGTGGACCTGACCGCGCCGTCGGGAGTCCCTGACGGCCCCGGTGGCGACGAACTCACACCCAACTGAATTGAAGGACTGACACCACATGGAACTGGAAGCACGAATCGCACGACTCGAGGCGATCGAGTCGATCAAGGCACTCAAGCACCGCTACCTGCGGGCCTGCGACGCAAAGCGACCAGAAGACTTCCGCAACTGCTTCGTGAAGAAGGGCGCGATCATCGACTACGGTCCACGGATCGGAAAGTTCGAGGACGCCGACGGCATCGCCGACGTATTCAGGAGGCTTGCCCTGCAACGTGTCGATGACAAGGTGATCATCCTCGACATGCACCACGCGTTGCACGCCGACATCGAAGTCCTCGGTGAGGGAGAGGCCAGTGGTCGGTGGACCCTGCGGTTCCGTCAGGTGAACCTGGCCGAACGCACCGAGCAGGTCAGTGCCATCGAGTACGCCGACCGCTACGTCATCGAGGACGGCGAGTGGCGGATCCGCTCTTGCGAGGTGACCGTCTTGTGGACGCTGATGCAGCCACTGGCTGAGGGCTTCGAGATCACGGAATCCTTCTCGTGACCGCGTCCCGCGTCGCTCTGGTCACCGGCGGCAGCAAGGGCGTCGGTCAGGGCATTGCGGAGGGGCTGGCCGAAGCGGGGTGGACCGTCCACGTCTCCGGTCGTGACCGTGCGCGGCTGAAGGGCACGGTCGAGAGGGTCACTGCCTCGGGTGGTGTCGGGCACGCCCATTCGTGTGAGCACACTGACGATGACGACGTACGACGCCTGGTGGAGGCGGCCTTCTCCGACCAGGGGCGGCTCGACCTGTTGGTGAACAACGCGTGGGCCGGCCCCCGGATGAACCACGTCAACCCGGAGAAGTTCTGGGAGCGGCCGCTCTCCGACTGGGACACGCTGATCGGGGTGGGGCTACGGGCGCACTACGTCGCCACCCATGCCGTGGCGCCGTTGATGATCGACCAGGGGTCGGGGCAGATCGTCAACATCTCGTCGGTGGGGACTCGCGCCTACCTGCACTCGACGCTCTACGGCATCTCCAAGGCCGGGCTGGACAAGCTCACCCATGACGCGGCCCTAGAGCTTCGTGAGCACGGGGTGAGCGTGCTGTCGCTGTGGCCGGGCCTGGTGCGCACCGAGCAGCTCCTGGCCAGCGGCGTGGACAACATCGCCGGGGTGTCGGTGACCGACGCGGAGACCCCCGAGTTGCAGGGACGGGTGCTGGCCGCGCTCGCAGCCGACCCAGGTCTCCACCAGCGCACCGGGAGCGTTGTGATCACGGCTGAGGAGGCCGCAGAACGAGGCATCGCTGAGCTGGAGGGTGGCACTCCGGTCTCGCCGCGGGCGATGTTTGGTGGCGGGCCGGTCTTTCCTCCGCTGGCCCCCACGTGATGGTCAGGGATTGACGGTCAGCGCGCAGGCGCTCCGCCGCCCTTGGGGGTCAGATCGGCGCATGTCTGCAGTCTGCAGTCTGCGGTCGACGGGGGGAGAACCCGGGTTCGGTGCACTCGTCCGAGCCAGTTCTTCTGGATGGCGTCATCGCCAAACTCGCGTCACGGACGGTGATTGACTGTGCGTTCACCGTCCGGATTGGAGCAACACTGATGGATTCCCCGAACAAGGTCGCGCTGGTGACCGGGGCCAGTCGGGGCATCGGCCTCGACACGGCACTCGCGCTGGCCGCTGAGGGCTACGACATCGCCTTCACCGGCCGTACCCTGCGCGAGGGGGACGGCGAGGTGCCGGCGCGGACCACCCGAGAGGGAGCGATACGTCACTCGGTCCCGGGCAGTCTGGAGGCGACTGAAGCCGCGATCCTGGCCCGCGGTGTGCGCGCCTTGCCGTTGCCCATGGACCTGTCCGACCCGGTCGGTCCGGCCGCAGCTGCGGATCGGCTGCTGGAGACCTGGGGTGCTCCCCGGGTCCTGGTCAACAATGCGGTGCACCACGTGCCGCACGCTCGCTTCCTGGAGCTGGACCTGGGCGCGCTACGGGACAGCCTGGAGACGAACCTGGTGCGGCAGGTGGGGCTGATCCAGGCGTTGCTGCCGGGCATGGTGGCCGCGGGTGGTGGGGTCATCGTCAACATGTGCTCCGGGTCGGCGACCATCGACCCACCGGCTGCGCCGGGTGAAGGAGGCTGGGGGCTGGGCTACTCCGCGGCCAAGGCCGGGTTCGGACGAGTCGCCGGAGCGATCAACGCCGAGTTCCGCGAGGTGGGAATCCGGGCTTTCAACGTCGAACCGGGGTTCGTGATCACCGAGTCCGGTCGGGCGCGTGGCGGGACGGAGAAGATCGAGGCTGGTGGATTCGCCGGGGCCTCCAGCGGCGCCTCGGGGCTGGTGATTGCCTGGCTTGCCCGCGCTGCGGTCGACGACGAGAGGGCCAACGCGCTGCTCGGGACCGTCATCAACGCCCCACGTCTGGCTGCCGAGATCGGCTGACGGCTCCTGGTGGGAGGGCAAGCGTGATCGCCCAACCGGTCGCCGGTTCCGGTCGTGTGTCCCGTGAGAGCAGGCTGCGGACAGCGGCGCCCGACGAATCGCCGATTCGGACCTGCATGTCGAACCCGCGGTGCACCGCGCAGCGATCACCGCGACGCGCCGTGTCGCTCTCGGCAGGCGGGTGCATTCGCACGAGCGACGACGGCCTCGCCCCCGGCGAACCCGTGCTCGGCGTCATCGACACCACGAACGGCATGGCGCCGCTCGTTCGGTAGTCGGGGCCGTTCCGTGAGATCGGTCGCGACTTTTCCCGCGTGCGGGCGGTTGCTAGTCTCGCCTAGAATTGATTTCAATTCCTTGGGATGGTCCAGCGGTCCTAGGATTGCCAGTCTGGCGACGAGGAGGGCATGGTGTCTGCGATGACCAGCGTGGGAGGGGATCAGCAGGGGCGACCACCGTCGATGGCGGAGCGGATGACCCTGATCCTTGACGCATTCACCGGGCCGGAGGTGCGGCTCACCCTGGAGGATGTTGCCCGCGCCACGAACCTGCCCCGGTCAACGACTCACCGGATCCTGGACCAGCTGGTCCAGCTGTCCTGGCTGGAGCACACGTCGTTCGGCTACGCACTCGGCCGCCGGTCGCTGCGGCTGGGCGGCACTGGTCGGCTGTCCTCGAACGATCTGCGTGCGGCCGCTGCGCCGTACCTGCACGAGCTCATGGTCCGCACCGGTCTGGTGGTGCACCTGGCCGTGCTCGACTCCGGCGAGGTGCACTACCTCGACAAGATGGGCGGCCGATTCGCCGGCGCCGTTCCGTCCCGGGTCGGGGGGCGTGCGCCCGCCCATGCCACGGCGCTGGGCAAGGCGATGCTGGCCTGGCTCGAGGCAGAGGAGGTCGACGAGATCTTCGGGGAGGCGCTGGCGCGCAACACGGGGAAGACGATCGGCGAGTTGTCGGCGCTCCACCACGAGCTGCACCGGATCCGCACCCGCGGTGGTCTGGCCTTCGAGCGCGGCGAGTGCTTCTCGAAGATCGCCTGCGCCGCGGCCTCGGTGCGCGGGCCCGAAGGACCGATCGCCGCGGTCTCCGTGGTGGGGGAGGCCTCCGTTCCCCTGGAGCGGGTCGCCCCGCTGGTGGTCGACACCGCACGCCGCATCTCGACCGAGCTGGCCCGCGAGGGCCGGCAGGACGACCCTCAGCAGATCAACCAGCAGCAGATCGAAGACAAAGGCGCCTGGTCGCCAGATGCCCTGGATCGGTTCGAGACCGGTCCCGACTCCGGGGGCTGGATGTAGGTCGCGGCGTCCGCGGTCAGTTCGCGACGTTCTCCACACCGGTCGTGTCCAGGGAAGCGACGCTGTAGGCGGCGTAGTTCTGGTGGGGTGAACGACCGGAGAAGTACGCCGACACCTGCTCGTCCAGCTCGGCCACGGTGAACGTCCCGTCGGTGGCCACGAACTTCTGCTCGACCTTGGGGGAGTCCATCAGGGCCACCATGTCCCCATAGACGACGAAGACCTGGCCGTTGACCTCCGCCGACGCCGGCGAGGCCAGGTAGGAGACGAACTCGGCAACCCGCTCGGGCGCGAGGATGTCCAGCTCGCGGGCGCCGTCCGGGTCGTCGGCGAACACGTGTGCCGTCATGTCGGTGCGGGCCCGCGGAGCGATCGCGTTGGACGTGACGCCGTAGCGCGACAGGCCCTGCGAGGCGGAGAGGGTCAGGGAAACGATGCCGGCCTTGGCAGCCGCATAGTTGGGCTGACCCGCCGACCCGAAGAGGAATGCCTCAGACGTGGTGTTCACCAGGCGCCCGTAGACCGGACCGCCCGCGGCCTTGCTGGCGGCCCGCCAGTGCACGCCGGCAGCTCGGGAGAGGGAGGCGTGGCCCTTGAGGTGGACCCGGATCACGTCGTCCCAGTCGGACTCGGTGAGGTTGAAGATCATCGTGTCGCGAAGCACGCCGGCGTTGTTGACCACGATGTCGAGCGAGCCATAGCTGTCCACGGCGGCCGCGACGAGCTGGTCCCCGAGGGCCCACTCCCCGACGTCACCGCGAACCTCGAGGGCGTTGCCGCCGGCCTCCTTGATCTCCTGGACGACGGCCGCGCCGGCCTCGCTGTAGTCGTTGACCACGACGTTCGCGCCGTGCGCGGCCAGCGCCAGCGCTTCGGCGCGCCCCAGGCCGCCGCCGGCGCCGGTCACGATCGCGGTGCGCCCTGCCAGGCTGGTGTTGCTCATCTCTGCTCCTCGGTGCCGTTTGAAGTCTTTCCGGACGCTACGGCGCAGCGTCAGGATCCGGTGCGGACGCGTCCCGTTCAGTGGGTCCGGCCATGCTCTGGGGAGTCGGCAGACCCGGTGAGTGGGACCCTTTCCTGCGCGGCGGCCACAGGGAACGCCACGCTTTGGTCAACCTGGACCGAAACTGGAGGGCCCGCCATGTCCGAAGCAGTGATCGTCGACGCAGTGCGGACCCCGGTGGGCCGCCGCAACGGCTGGCTCGCGGGGCTCCACCCTGCCGAGATCCTCGGCGCCGCACAGCAGGGGCTGGTCGACCGGCTCGACCTGGACCCGGCCACGATCGGCCAGGTCATCGGTGGCTGCGTCACCCAGGCCGGAGAGCAGGCCAACAACGTCACCCGCACGGCCTGGTTGCACGCCGGGCTGCCACACACCACCGCCTGCCCCAGCATCGACTGTGCCTGCGGTTCCTCCCAGCAGGCAGTCCACCTGATCTCCG
>JAKDNC010000221.1 GCA_030452025.1 Nocardioides sp.
CCGTGACACCCGGCCGGCGACCTCGCCACGGTAGAGACCGGGAATCGACGAACGCCCCGCAACCGCTGCATCAGAGGCGGCGAACGCCTCGGCGAACTCAGCGCCTTCGGAGTCCAGCGACTGCTGGAGCGCCACAACCTCGGCGAGCTTCTGATCGGCGAACGCGAGACTCGAACGCAGGGCCGGGTCAAGATCGACCTCGACTGCGACGTCGTAGGGGACGTGCAGCAGCGAGCACGAAGTCGACACCGAGACGGTCCGGCTGATCCCACGCCAGGTGGTGAGCTCCTCGGCGGCGGCCCGCAGATCGGTACGCCAGATGTTGCGGCCGTCGACCGCACCGAGCACAAGAGACTTGTCGAACAAGTCCTCCAGGTCTTCGATCTCGCCGGGCTTCGGTCCCCGCAGCAGGTCGAGGGCGAATCCTTCGACCTCGGTGTGGGCGAGGGCTGACAGCACGTCGGCACCGGGTGAGCCGAAGTACGTCGCGAGCAGGATCGCGGGACGGTCGGCGACCTGGGCGAGCCGGTCATAGGTTGCATAGGCGGCCTCGATCTCATCACGCGAGACATCACGCACCAGAGCCGGTTCATCGATCTGGACCCACTGGACCCCAGCGGCTGCTAGCGCCGCCAGCAGCTCCACGTATACCTCGGTCAGCTCACCTAAACGTGACAGCGGGTCGAATCCTTCGGGGGCCCCATCGGCGGCTTTGGCCAGTGCGAGGAAGGTGAACGGGCCAACGACCACCGGGCGCGACGCGATCTTGCGTGAGTGCGCCTCGTCAAACTCGGCCAGCGGCTTGTCGGCGTGCAGAGCGAAGGCGGTGTCGGGACCGATCTCGGGCACCAGGTAGTGGTAGTTCGTGTCGAACCACTTGGTCATCTCCAGGGGAGGGACTCCCTTGGTGCCGCGGGCCATCGCGAAGTACCGGGAGGCGTCGAAACCGGCCAGTGTGTGATCGCCTGAGACACCTGCGAAGCGCTTGGGTACGGCACCGACCAGCACCGTGGTGTCGAGCATCTGGTCGTACCAGCTGAACGTGTTGACCGGGATCGTGTCCAGGCCAGCTCGTGACATCGTGTACAGCGCGTCCAGGCGCACGGACAGTGAGTCGCGATCGAGCGTGCCGCCGTCGATGCGGCCGGCCCAGTAGGACTCCAGCGCCTTCTTCAGCTGGCGGTCGCGGCCAATCCTCGGATAACCCAGGACCGTGGACCCTACCGGAGCAGGTGGTGTTCTTGTCATGTTTTCAACCCTCGTTGGCTCGTGCTGAGCAGTCTGCGTCGAGGGAAGGACAAGTCGGCGCACGTATGCGTTGACCTGTCGGACTCTTCCCACGAGAGTCGCAGACCACCGTGCATCTGTGCACGGTGCGCTGGCAGGTCTTCGGACTCGTGGGCGTCCTGCTTCGTACCTACTGGACATCGCTTCCCAGGCCAGAGCCCAGTGCTGATGACATCGTTCGTTCCCACTTACCGCTGCGGGGCAGTCCCGGAATCACACCGGGTTCCCTCTTACGACGACTTGACTGGATGCCAAGCCAAACCAGCTGCAACAGCAGTCTTGCACACCATGTTGTCGGGTCGAGTGTCCTGTCGGTCGTCAGCGGTCACCCGCCCGGACGGCTCTCTTTGGTGCACGGGAGTAGGTAGTTACTTGACAACGCTGCCACGTGCGACGGGAGGAGAGTCAAGACACCATCTCCTGCTCAGCACTGGGTCACTGGGGTGCCGTCGTGATGATGTGGTCATCGCTGCCCCTCACCCGCTGACCGGCCAGATGGGGTCTGAATTGGGGCACAGTTGCGATCGGCCTTTCGAGGTGGTGCCCGCACAGCTCCGCGCTCGCTCGGCGCGTCGGCACTCAGGCGTCGCCGCTCTGGAAGTTGTTGTTCAGCGGGTGCGGCGGCGTGACCGCTGACGTTGTCGGCCCGAGCACAGATCGATCGAAATCGCTCGGCACGCTGCGCTCGACGTGATCGGCAGCAGGGTCGGTCTCCGAGATGCTTCGGCGGAGCATAGGCGTCTACAGGCGGGGTCGGCTGGGTGAAGACGTCTATGTACCCGGCGCCGCAAATGGGCCAGGTCTTCGCCCCTGGTGCGTTCGCGGAAGCCCAAATCGGGTCAGGTCGAGGGCGCGGTCGTTCAGATGCTCAGGACGACGTTCCGTGCGCATGTAGCGGCCGATGCCGTCACCTCGGCGATCCGACGCTAGGCAAGTGGGGTGAGGGTAACCTAACATGAAGGTTCGGGTCGTGAAGCGTCGATTGGCGCCTGCGGCACGGGGTCAGTTGGCCGATTGCTGCACGACTGGCGTGAGGTGAGGTGCAGGAGGTAGGAACGTGCCGTGGAGGCAGGGGGACCAGTTCGCGCCAGGGGTGCTGAGATTGCAAGCGTATGCGGCGACAGTTGCTGAGGAGATCGCACCAGTCGCGTTCTCTTCGGCGACGTTGAGCTTGGTCGTGGAGGGGGAGGCCGAGTTTCGCACTCAGCAGGGCGCGCGACAGCTCAAGCGGGGTCATCTGTTGTTGATTCGGGAGCGGACGTGGTGGTCGTCGACTCCGAATGAACTCATCCGTTCGGCCAGCGTTTTCGCCGACGAACGATTCTTACGGTCGTTGTTGGGCTGGGTGTTTCCACCTCCGGGTTGGTACGGCATGGCTGGGCATCCGAGCGGGTGGAACGAGCCAGCAGTCGTGATGGACCTGGACGAGCAGGACACCATCGATGCCGAGGGAGTACTCGGTGAGCTTATTTCTTTGGGACCGCCACCGGCGAACCGGCCTGACATCGCAGCCCCTGCACGGATAGCCCTGCTGTTGAACCTCGTCGCGGTCGGTATGCGAACGGTCCTCAAGGGCGGCGACATCCAGGCTGTTGGCCACGATGGTGACGCGTCAATCCGATCGATCAGTTCGATTCCAAATGGCGCAATGCCTTCGCGCTACATCGTCCAGGCCCAGACCGCGTTGAGAGCACAGTTGGCAACGGCATGGACCCTCGAACAGTTGGCTGCGGAGGTCACACTGTCAGTCCCTCAGCTATTGCGGCTGTTTAACCGTAGTGTGGGCATGCCGCCGATGCGGTATTTGGCGCAACTGCGGCTTGAGGAGTTCTCGCGCCTGCTGGAGCAGTCTGACCTGTCGATCGCTGAGATTTCGCGGCAGGTCGGCTGGCGGGACCCGCGGATCGCCGCTCGATGGTTTCGACAGCGATGGGGAGTGAACCCGAGCATGTATCGGCAGATCGCGCTGAATGATGTCGTAGGCGACGGTGCGCCACGATTTGATCCTTATCAAGCGCCGCAGTCCGATCCTTATCAGATGGATTCAGTTATTGAACCGCCCGAGGAGCGAGATAGCGTCACGGTTCGTCGCTGACCGATGCAAGAATGAAGTTCCGCTCCTGCGGGGCAGGTTAGCGAGCCATCTGGCACGATCGGCGGCGAGGCCGCCACTGCCAAGACTCGCTCAAATGATCATTCTAGTCGTCAAAATGATCCTGTGTGAGCTATTTCACTCGGACGCCCGCATTCGTGCGGCATCATTCTTCTCAGGAATGGTTCTCAGGATCGGCGCTGTAGCTGCGTTGGATCGAGAGTACCTCGACAAACCCAGAGAGCGATGAATGTCAGTACGGATGGATCAAGTCCGCCTCAGGTGATCGCCAGGCGTGCACCCCGTTCCCTTGTCTACCGAGTGGGAATGGGTCGATGCACGATGTGCGGAAGGGCCACGATGATGCGCGTCGCGAGTGGTTTCACTGCCTGGGGAGGTTACCCATGATGCAATTTCGGACTCTGATCGCTGCGTCCCTACTAACCGTGGCGATGCTCAGCACGGCTGGGTGCGGCGCGGGCGACCCCAAGGAGGAGCCGACCCCCTCCCCGAGTTCATCCTCGTCACCCTCAACTCCGAGCGATCCCTCAACGCAGCCCGGCGGTCCTCCAGTCGGCTGGGAAGACAACTACACAGCCGATGAGATCAGTGCATACGAGGCTGCTGTGGCCCGGTGGAAGCGGTACAACGAGCTGACCGATCCCATCTACAAGGCGGGCAAGGATACAGAGAAGGCTCGCGACGTCATCCGTGAGTATGAGATCCAGTGGCAGCGCGCGGTCAATGACCTGGCCCGGTACTACGACGCGGGCGGACTCCGCAACGAGGTTCCGCCGGCCCCTTTGTGGACCCAAGCCACTTCGGTCGCGATGAACTCGGACGGCACCGGCACGGTCGTCTTCGAGCAATGCACCGATTACCGGAACGTGGTTGTGACCAAGAACGGGAAACCTGCGGATGGGGTAGTCCCGGAGCACCCGGTTACTCCACTCAGCGTCCATATGGTCAAGGCCAAGGACCACGACTGGAAGGTCGCAGAGCTAAAGCTTGAGGACAAGACATCATGCGCAGGGTAGTCGCTCATGCCCTCGTGGTTGCGTTCGCCAGCGTCGGCTTGGTCGTCGTCGGAGGGGCGCTGACATCATTCGCTTGGGCATGCGAACGAGTTGGGCCAGGAGGGATCTGCCTTGACGGGGAAATCGTTCTGCCACCTCCACCTCCCCCTAGCAGCAACCCGGGTTCGGGTGCCACACAGCCCGCGTGCCACGACATCTACTCGGGCGAGCCGACACCCTGTACGGAACCGAATGCCGGCGTGTGGTTCGGCTCGCAGGGATGCTACGCCTTCCTGCTCGAACCGCAACCGCCAGCCGGCGACCCGATGTGGGAGGGACACGACCCTGGCGACGGAACCATCTGGGGTTGCGACGTGGACTTCACCAGCAACGGGAACACGTTCTTTGTCCCCGGACGGCCTCCGGTAGTAAATGCGGCAGACCTTGCACGTCAGCTCATCGCTCGTGCGCCGTTTGAGGTCGCCGACGTGCGCACGGCACCTGTTTCGACGTTCCACACGTACGTGAATGTTCAGAACTGGGTGTGGGTGCCTGCAAATCAGTGGCATGAGGTGTCGGTCAGCTTGACGGCCAATGGGGCAACGGTCACGTTGCGGGCGACGCCGAGCAAGCTGGAGGTCGATATGGGCGACGGTGCGAGGCCGCTGGTGTGCCGCTCTGCTGGTCGGGAGTGGCGCCAGGGGATGACGGATGCGGCCACGACTTCGTGCAGTTATGCGTACAAGAAGGTCTCGACGGTCAACGGGGCTGGCCAGTACAAGGCGGGCGAACGGTTCACGATGCAAGGCCGCCTGTTCTACACGGTGGCTTGGACCTGTACAGGCAACTGCTCGGGTGCTTCGGGCACGTTGGGTGAGTTCCCTGCACCGGTAGGGACGGCCCAGCAGCTCGAGGTTCGGCAGCGACAGACGGTGGTGACCAGATGAGCCTTTCCACGGAACCTCGACGCACAGCTCGGGACCCGGGACTCAACCTGCGCTCGACCCTGGGGCAGGTCACGCAGAGGAGCCCTCGGCGCTTGGGGCAGTGGGCCGCATCGGTCCTGTTCGTGGTGCTCGTCGTGGTCGGCTTGGTTGCCTTCGTTCAGTCTCAGAGCGACCGGGTGGAGGTACTTGTGGTCCGGCACCCTGTCGCAGCTGGGCAGATCATTCAGGCCAATGATGTCCAGCCTGCTGAGGTCGGCGGTGTCTCGAATGCCATCTTGGCTAGCGACGTGGAGTCGGTGATTGGCCAGCGTGCTGCTGCCGGTCTTGTTGAGGGCCAGGTGCTCACCGAATCCGCATTGAGCGGCACATTGGTGCCCGCAGTTGGGGAGAGGCTGGTGGCGATCCGGCTCGAAGTCGGCCGGGTCCCAGGGCGGCTGGCTCCAGGTGATTTGGTTGACGTTCTGGTCGTCCCACCTGCCGGCGAGCCTGGCACCAGCGAGCAACTGGACGTGCCGTTCAAGCTGGCGCAGTCAGCTCGGGTCGATTCGATGGGAGAGACACCTGACAGCGCGGTGGTGCTGACAGTGCTGGTCAACGTCGGCGAAGCCAACGCGATCGCCGCACACAGTGCGGCCGGACAGGTGACCGTCGTGCAAGCCCCGGCGGGGGAGTGAGGCTCGTGCTGTTCGCTGTCTGCTCAGATCGTGGCGCGCCGGGGTCGACGACCGTGGCGCTCGCCCTGGCGGCCGCGCGTGGGCGTCCGGCGGTCGTGGTC
>JAKDNC010000222.1 GCA_030452025.1 Nocardioides sp.
ACCTTGCAAATCTCCGCACCGGTGAAGAACCAGCCCACGCCTTGCGGCCAGACCGGCGTGGTCACGTCGGCCGGATCCACCATCGAGAGGTCCTCGGGCAGACGTGCCAGGAGCCGCTCGCGCTCGTTCGGGTTGGCATCGGACCAACGGCGCGCCAGGTCGGGTGCGCCCCAGCCGAGCAGGAAGAACTGGCGGGTCGAGAGCAGTGGTCGCAGCGAGTCTCCCTCAAAGCCCAGGTCGTGGATCGTGGTGCGGATCCGGTCATCGCCCACGGTGGCGAGCAGCAGGTCGGCGGCGGTGTTGTCGCTGATCGAGATCATCAGTCCGGCGGCCTCGCGCACGCTGATGCGACTGCCGGCAGGGCGGTTCTGCAGGCGACCGGACGGAAGGCTCTTGACTTGCTCGGTGATGACCAGTTCGTCATTCCAGGCGATGTCGCCAGCGACGATGGCGTCGGCGACGGCGGAGAGGACGACCAGCTTGAAGACCGACCCTGACGGGGCAGCGCCCGCGCCGCTCGGGCTCTCGTAGGTCATCGTGCATCCACCGTCGGTGACCTCCCCGACGTAGACCTGCGCCGTCCCGAGGGCATCGAGGTCCTCGCTCATCTCCTCGAAGGACCCGTATTCCGGCACGGGAGCCGCGGCCGGATCGGGGCGGAAGTACAAGCCCGCGATCCTGCCCTTGTCGTCGACGGCAACCTGCATGATGAGCGCTTCCTCGCCGCTGAGCCGGACGCGCGTCGTGCGCAGGCCGTCCTCGGTGGTGACCGGCGCCACCGAGGTCAACGTGAACGGGGCTGTCGAGCGCACCTGCCCGAACAGGGTCTCCAACTCCCCGGTAGGCACCTCGGCCAGGAAATCCTCGGAGAAGTGGCGCCGTGCGGCATCGTCCGAGGGGCCGCTGGCCCCCGGACGCAGCAGGTCCACCAGCCACCGCGCCTGCTCTCCCACGGCTCCGGGCGGGAGCGTCGGCGCACCGGACGGCCCGGGTGACGCGCTCGTCGTCGCTGACGGCTCCGTGCCACCGTTGCTGACGTCCCGGGCTCCGCCTGAGCAAGCCACCAACAACGCCGCCAGCAACGCCGTCAGGACGGCAGCACAGGCAGCACAGGCAGAGGCTCCGAAGGGCCGTGTGTGGAAAGGAGTCCGCGTGGACCGGTCGTCTCGCCGCAGACCTGATGACACCACAGACCGAGGCTACCCAGTCCAGTGGGGAGAACCGCAACGACAAGCACGCCGGGCACTGCATCTTTCCTACTCGCCCGAGGCAACCTTCCGCAGTGCCCCGCGGTCGAGGAGTTCGACGCGTTGCCCATTCCCGAGTCGGATGACCCCAGTCTCCTGAAGTGTGCCGAGTCGACGGCTCAAGGTCTCCGGCGTGGTGCCGAGGTAGGAGGCCAGCTCCCTCTTGGTGGTGGGCAGCGTGAAGACCGGGCGACCGGCCTCGTCTGCGAGGTGGAGCAACTGCTGAGCCACCCGTTGTGCGACCGACCGGCCGCTGAGGTCGGACACCATGTGCTCTGCCTTGCCCAGGCGACCCGACACGGTCTGGAGCATCTGCACCGCCACCGATGGGTGCTGCTCGAGCAGCTTGGTGAACCGCTCCCGCTCGAGCATGCACAGTTCACTCGGTTGCAGGGCGACCGCGAAGTGGTCGGTGGTGGTGTCGGCCAGCAGCGCTGTCTCGCCGAGGAAGTCTCCCGGTGACATCAGCCGAAGCAGCTGTTCGGTTCCGGAGTCGGCGAGCCGATGGACCTTGATCTGACCCGCGTGCACGATGAACAGCCCGGTCCGGTCTCCGGGGCCGTAGACGCGCTCGTCACGCTGGTACTGTCGCGTCACAACTGCGTCAGCAACCCACTGCTTGGTTTCCTCCGACAAGCCTGCGAAGAGCGGCACCGTCTGGACGAAGTGCAATCCGTGGTTGTCCCTGATCAAGGGCGACCTCCTCCTGTCTCCGGCCCAAGTATGGCTGAGTGACGGCAACCCATGACACGAGGCCGGTCTTGGGTCAGGATGGGCGACATGAGTGCGAACAGCTTCGATGCGCGCGACCAACTGACCGTCGACGGCCAGACCTACGAGATCCATCGGATCGATCGGGTCCCCGGGTCTGCGCGGCTGCCGTACAGCCTCAAGGTGCTCCTGGAGAACCTGTTGCGCAACGAGGACGGTCGGCTGGTCACTGCCGAGCAGGTCAGTGCACTGGGTGAGTGGCGCCCCGATGCCGAGCTCAACGCGGAGATCCAGTACACGCCGGCGCGGGTGCTGATGCAGGACTTCACCGGAGTTCCGTGTGTCGTTGACCTGGTGGCGATGCGTGACGCGATGACCGATCTGGGTGGTGACCCCAGGAA
Organism: Nocardioides sp.; assembly: GCA_030452025.1. GTDB lineage: Bacteria > Actinomycetota > Actinomycetes > Propionibacteriales > Nocardioidaceae > Nocardioides. The sequence continues at coordinate 2,360 of JAKDNC010000222.1, forward strand.
GGTCAACCCGCTCATCCCCGCGGAGCTGGTGATCGACCACTCCGTCATCGCGGACGTCTTCGCCCGTTCCGATGCCTTCAGCGTCAACGCGGAGCTCGAGTTCGAACGAAACCAGGAGCGATACCAGCTCCTGCGCTGGGCCCAGCAGTCCTTCGACGACTTCCTGGTGGTGCCGCCCGACACGGGCATCTGCCACCAGGTCAACCTCGAATACCTCTCCCGCGTCGTCTTCACGCGTGAGGGGCCGGCAGGCAAGCAGGCCTATCCCGACACCCTCGTCGGGACCGACTCCCACACCCCGATGGTCAACGGCCTCGGCGTGCTCGGCTGGGGAGTCGGCGGGATCGAGGCCGAAGCCGCCATGCTCGGACAACCGATGAGCATGCTCATCCCGCAGGTCGTGGGCCTCAAGCTCACCGGCGAGCTGCGGGAGGGTACGACGGCCACAGACCTGGTCCTGACCGTCGCGGAGCTGCTCCGCAAGATCCGGGTGGTGGGCAAGTTCGTCGACTTCTTCGGTCCCGGCGTCGCCAACGTGCCGCTCGCGACACGGGCGACGTTGGGCAACATGAGTCCCGAGTACGGCTCGACCGGCTCGCTCTTCCCGATCGACGAGGAGACCCTGAACTACCTGCGCCTGACCGGCCGGAACGAGCACCAGATCCGGCTCGTCGAGGCCTACGCCCGTGAACAGGGTCTCTGGCACGACCCGGAGCACGTGCCTGACTTCAGCCAGGTCGTCGAGCTGGACCTGGGCACGGTCACCCCGTCGATCGCCGGACCGAAGCGCCCGCAGGACCGCATCCCGCTGGCCAAGGCCCAGCGTGCCGTGCGTGGCCTGCTGGCCGGAGAGTCGCACGAGACCGCGATCCAGGGTGGCCTCGACGATGCCTCGGAAGACTCCTTCCCCGCCAGCGACCCCATCGCGATCAGCAGCCGGATTCCTCGCGACGACCCGCCTCATGTGCTCGCCGACGGCGGGGGAGTGCTGGAGTGGCCCTCTGACCCCGCCGAGCTGGTGCTGGAGGGCGAGACCGCGACTGTCGACCACGGCGACGTGGTCATCGCCGCGATCACCTCGTGCACCAACACCTCCAACCCATCGGTCATGATCGGTGCCGCACTGCTGGCCAAGAAGGCGGTCGAGCGCGGGCTGAGCAGCAAGCCCTGGGTGAAGACAACCCTCGCACCGGGCTCCCGAGTGGTGACCGACTACTACGACAGGTCCGGTCTCACTCCTTATCTGGAGAGGCTCGGCTTCGACCTGGTCGGCTACGGGTGCACCACCTGCATCGGGAATTCCGGGCCGCTGATCCCGGCCGTCAGTGCCGCGGTCGCCGAGCACGACCTGACCGTCGCCTCGGTCCTCTCCGGCAACCGGAACTTCGAGGGCCGGATCCACTCCGAGGTCAAGATGAACTTTCTGGCTTCACCCCCGCTGGTCATCGCCTATGCGCTCGCCGGCACGATGCACGCCGATCTGCTCAACGACTCGCTCGGCGACGACACGGACGACCAGCCGGTGTACCTGCGCGACATCTGGCCCAGCACCGCCGAGATCAAGGCCGTGGTGGATCACAACCTCGAGGCCGCGATGTTCACCGAGGGGTATTCCGACGTCTATCACGGCGACGACAACTGGCGTGGCATGCACATCCCCGAGGGGGATCAGTTCGCCTGGGACGAGTCGTCGACCTACATCCAGCGGCCGCCGTACTTCGACGGGGTCGGTGTCGAGCCGGAGCCGGTGCGCAACATCGTCGGCGCCCGGGTGCTCGCACTGCTGGGGGACTCGGTGACCACGGACCACATCTCCCCGGCCGGGGCCATCCGTCAGGACTCGCCGGCCGGTCAGTACCTGGTCGAGCAGGGTGTGGCACCGCGCGACTTCAACTCCTACGGCTCGCGCCGCGGCAACCACCACGTGATGATCCGCGGCACCTTCGCCAACGTGCGGCTCCGCAACCAACTCGTCCCGGGCGTCGAGGGCGGGTTCACCCGGCACTGGCCCGACGGCGAGCAACAGAGCATCTTCGACGCCGCCCAGTCCTACGCCGCGGAGCAGGTTCCGCTGGTCGTGATCGCGGGTGCGGACTACGGCTCCGGCTCCTCACGTGACTGGGCCGCGAAGGGCACCACCCTGCTGGGGGTGCGCGCGGTCATCGCCACATCGTTCGAACGGATCCACCGCTCCAACCTCATCGGCATGGGCGTCCTGCCTTTGCAGTTCAGCGAGGGCGAGACGGCCGAGACCCTCGGTTTCACCGGCGAGGAGACATTCACGATCACCGGCCTCGAGGGCATCGACTCGATGCCGGAGCAGGTCACGGTCACAGTCGAGAGTGAAGCAGGCACTCGCGAGCTGACCGCGCTGGTGCGGATAGACACCCCAGCCGAGGAGGCCTACTTCCGGCACGGCGGGATCCTGCCCTACGTCCTGCGCCAGCTGCTCGCAGAGCGCTGACACACCCACCCCCTTCACAGAGAGGTACACCGTGCAGAAAGTGACACTGACCGCGCTCGCTCGGCACCAGCTCGAGATCGCCCTCAACGCATCGAACGGCCGCAGCGCCCACACCGTGTTCGGCGGCCACGAGCACATCATGCGCCAGACGATGATCGCGCTGCGCGCCGGATCCGCCCTCCAGGAGCACGAGAGCCCAGGAGATGCCACCGTGCACGTCCTGCAGGGCCGGGTGAACCTGGTTGCGGGTGAGGTCAAGTGGAACGGGCTGGCCGGCGACCTGTTGATCATCCCCGAGGCACGGCACTCCTTGGAGGCGATCGAGGATTCCGTCGTGCTCCTGACGGTTGCCATGAGCATCTGAGGATCAGATCGGCTCCCCGGCCGGCGGCTCGTCCAGCCCCGCTGCTTCGGCCGTGTCGGCCTCCTCCTTGGTGGCGTAGACACCGTCGGGGGCGTGCTCGGGCGGGGAATAGACGGTGTAGAGGACCAGCGGCTCGTCTCCGGTGTTGCGGAAGTTGTGCTGCGTGCCGGCGGGTACGGCGCACTGGTCGCCGACGCCGATGTCGTGGGAGTGCCCAGCCAGGTCGGCCGTGCCGGTCCCCGAGACGAAGGTCAGAATCTGGTCGGTGGTTTCGTGCACCTCGTCACCGATCTCGCCTCCGACGGGGATCGTCATCGCCACGATCTGGGCATATTTTCCGGTCCACAACACCCGACGGAAGTCGGGGTTCTCCCGGGTGACGTCGGAGATCGTGAAGTGTTCGACGTTGCCGGTGACTGTGTACTGAGTGTTCTGCTGGGTGTTCATGGTGCTCCTCCTGGTGGGTCGTTGGTCGTGGGTCGTCGTGCCGGGTTGGGTTGTCAGGCGTTCTGCATCGATGCCAGGTCCTCGGTCCTCTCCTCGGCGGGTGAGACCGGGCTGGTGTCCTGACGTCGGCGCAGCAGCCGCATCGCGTTGACGATGACGACGAGCACCGAGACCTCGTGGACGAGCATCCCGATCGCCATGGTGACGCCGCCGAGAAGCACACCCATGAGCAGGAGCGCGACGGTGCCCACGGCGATGACGATGTTCTGCCGCATGTTGGCCACGGTGCGTCGGGCCAGCGAGATCGCCTCGGGAAGCTTCAGCAGGTTGTCACCCATGAGTGCGATGTCCGCAGTCTCGATGGCGACCGCGGAGCCCGCTGCCCCCCTCGCCACCCCGATGTTGGCGGTGGCCAGGGCCGGGGCATCGTTGACGCCGTCGCCGACCATGGCCACCGTGTGACCT
>JAKDNC010000223.1 GCA_030452025.1 Nocardioides sp.
AAGGCGGTCGACGACAGCGGATTCAAGGTCACCCACGTACGCGACGGCGCCGAGGACTACTTCCAGGTGCGCGGCACGCGCGTCGAGCGCTGGGTCAAGCAGACCGACTTCAGCAACGACGAGGCCGTGGGCTTCCTCGCCGATCGGCTCAACCGGCTCGGTGTCGAGACCCGGTTGATGGCCGAGGGCGCCGTGGAGGGGGACGCAGTCCTGATCGGCCACCCCGACAACGCCGTCGTCTTCGACTTCAAGCCCGGCATCGAAGCAGGGGCCGAGATGCTCGGTCGCCGTGGTGAGGACCAGCGCTTCGCGGAGGGGCGTCCCGCCGCCCAGCGCCGCCGTGACATCGACGAGGCGATGTTGACTCGCGGGGAGAGCGAAACCCGTGCCGACGTCGCCCGCCGCCTCGGGATCGAGGACCCGGGCGAGAGCACCGAGTCCGGCCCCACGTCTTACGCGGTCGGCACCGCCTCGGACCCCGACTGGGAGGAAGACGACCCCGATGCGCGGTGAGGCCTCCAGCCAGGCGCGCAGCGAGGTCACCGAGGCCCGACGGGTCGTGGTCAAGGTTGGTTCGTCCTCGCTGACCACCGCCAGCGGTGGCATCGACCCGGACCGGGTGACCGCGCTGGTCGACGTGCTGGCGGAGGTCCGCGCCCGAGGCGCCGAGGTGGTTCTCGTCTCGTCCGGGGCGATCGCTGCGGGGCTGGCACCGCTGGGGCTGAAGAGACGCCCCAAGGCGCTCGCCCCGCAACAGGCAGCGGCCTCGGTGGGGCAGGGGCTGCTGGTCCACCGCTACACCGGCGAGTTGGCCCGTCATGGCATCACCACCGGCCAGGTGCTGCTCACCGTCGACGACGTGACCCGTCGCTCGCACTATCGCAACGCCTTCCAGACCTTCGCGAAGTTGCTGGAGTTCGGTGTGCTCCCGATCGTCAACGAGAACGACACGGTCGCCACCTCGGAGATCCGCTTCGGGGACAACGATCGGCTGGCCGCCCTGGTGGCCCACCTGGTGCACGCGGACCTCCTGGTTCTGCTCTCCGACGTCGACGGGCTCTACGACGGCAACCCCTCCCACGAGGACACCTCGTTGATCCCCGACGTCCTCTCCGAGAGGGACCTGGCCGGAGTCAGCATCGGCTCGTCCGGAACCGCTGGAGTGGGCACAGGCGGGATGCAGACCAAGGTCGAGGCAGCCCGGATCGCCACCGGTGCCGGCATCCCCGTGGTGTTGACCTCAGCGGCCCGGGCCGACTCGGCGTTGGCCGGCAAGCCGGTCGGAACCCTCTTCCACGCCACCGGTCCGCGCCGTCCCACACGGCTGCTCTGGCTGGCCCACGCCACCGAGCCCAAGGGCCAGCTGCTGCTCGATGTGGGCGCTGTCGCCGCGGTCGTCGAGCGTCGGGCCTCGCTGCTCGCGGCCGGTGTCCTCGGGGCGAGCGGCACTTTCGTGGCCGGCGACCCGGTCGACCTCGTCGGCCCCGACGGCGTCCCGGTCGCCCGCGGCATCACCAACTTCGACGCCGAGGAGGTCCCCTCGCTCGCGGGCAAGTCCTCCCGCGCCCTGCGCGACGAGCTCGGCGCACACTACGAACGAGAGGTCGTCCACCGAGACGACCTGGCCCTGCTCTGAGCATGGGCCGCTCCCGATGGCTGTTCGGCCTCGCCGCGCTGGTGGCGCTGCCCGCTGTCGCGCTCACGCTCAACCGGATCGTCCAGCCCGACGCCGGCTGGGCCATCCGTCTCGTGGCGTTCACGCCCTTCGCTCTTCCGTTCTACGTCGTGTGCCTGTTGCTGGTGATCGGCGTGCTGCTCGCCGACCCGGCAGCCCGTCGCCGCGCGGTCGGCGTCCCGACAGTGGTCCTCGCGCTGGGGCTCGTCGTCCACGCCAGCTGGCTGGCTCCTGAGTTCGTCGGGAGGAGTCCCGACGTGGCGGGTGAGACGTTCACGGTGATGAACCTGAACCTCCTGCGAGGAAACGCGGATCCGGAGCAGGTCGTGCGGCTGGTCGAGGAGCGCGGTGTCGAGGTGCTGGTGCTCGAGGAGATCACCGACGCGGCAGTGGCCGCGCTCGAGCGGGCTGGGCTCTCTGAGGTGTTGCCACACTCGGCTGGGCAGGCGGGCAGCGACGTGGAGGGGACGATGGTCTTCGCCACGGAGAACATCGAGGCGGTCTCGCAGATCGGGACCGGATTCGGCGCGTGGTCGATGACCGTCCGTCTGCCACAGGGTGACGTGCAGCTCGCCGCAGTCCATCCGGTGGCGCCGGTGGGCGACGCGCGGAGCTGGCGCCAGGACTTCGGCGTGCTCGAAGCCTCGCAGCGGGAGCGCCCCAGCGACCTGATGGTGGGCGACTTCAACGCGACCCTTGACCACCGCGCGCTGCGGGAACTGGGCTTCGACGACGCCGCCGCGATGGTCAACCACGGGTGGGGGCCGACCTGGCCGGACAACGGGACCACCGACATCCTCGGCGTCCCCGTGCCGCGGATGGTCGCGATCGACCATGTGCTGCTCGGTGACCGGATGGCGGCGACGGAGGTGGACTCGGCCTCCGTGGACGGGACCGACCATCGCGCGGTGATCGCCGAGGTCGGTCTCCGGTGAATCCGCGTGAGGTCAAGGTGGGTTCATTTGTGCAGCCTCACCCCGAGCGCCGTAGTCTTGAAGCGACATGACCACCGTGTATCTCGACCACGCAGCGACCACGCCGATGCTTCCGGCGGCGGTCGAGGCGTTGTCCGCGCAGCTGGTCCGCACCGGCAACCCCTCCTCGCTGCATGCCTCGGGTCGACACGCACGGCGCATCGTGGAGGAGTCGCGCGAACGGATCGCCCAGGCGCTGAACTGCCGCCCCGGCGAGGTGATCTTCACCTCCGGCGGCACGGAGGCCGACAACCTTGCGCTCAAGGGCATCCACTGGTCGCGCGGTCGGTCGCGGATCCTGTCCACGAGCATCGAGCACCACGCCGTCCTCGACCCGTTGCACTGGCTTGACGAGCACGAGCACGCCGACGTGGAGCTGCTTCCCGTTGACGAGCTCGGCCGGCTCGACACGGACGCCCTGCGCACGAGCATCGAGCGGGATCCGGACTCGATCAGCCTCATCTCCGTGATGTGGGCCAACAACGAGGTCGGCACCCTCCAGCCGATCGACGAGGTGGTCGCGCTGGCTGCCACCCACGGCATCCCAGTCCACACTGACGCCGTCCAGGCGATCGGCGCTGTGCCGGTCGACTTCGCGACGTCCGGCGTGGACGCACTGACTCTCACCGGCCACAAGGTCGGTGGCCCCTTCGGTGTCGGCGCCCTCGTCGTACGTCGTGAGCTCGAGGTGACGCCGTTGGTCCATGGGGGTGGTCAGGAGCGGGATATTCGCAGCGGCACCATCGACGCCCCGGCGATCGTCGGTTTCGCGGCCGCGGTCGAGGCCTCGGTGAAGGACCAGGCCGACCAGCACGTCCGCATCTCGGCGCTGCGTGACCAGCTCGTCGATCGGGTGCGGGCGATCGTTCCCGACGTCATCCGCAGCGGTGACCCCGACCACGGGCTGCCCGGTCATGCACACCTGCGCTTCCCCGGATGCGAGGGCGACTCGCTGCTGATGCTGCTCGACGCCCGTGGCATCGAATGCTCCACAGGGTCGGCCTGCAATGCTGGCGTACCCCAAGCTTCCCACGTGCTGCTGGCCATGGGATGCAGCGACGCCGAGGCCCGCGGGTCGTTGCGCTTCTCACTCGGACACACCACCACCCAGGCCGACGTCGACGCGCTCGTCGACGCCATCGGCCCGGTCGTCGAACGGGCTCGCGCGGCGGGCTCGCGGAAAGGGGCTTGACGATGCGCGTCCTGGCAGCCATGTCGGGTGGCGTCGACTCGGCGGTCGCGGCCGCACGCGCCGTCGAAGCCGGTCACGACGTCACCGGGATCCACCTTGCGCTCTCCCGCAACCCGAAGTCGTATCGCTCAGGGGCCCGCGGCTGCTGCACGATCGAGGACAGCAACGACGCCCGCCGGGCCGCCGATGTGATCGGTATCCCGTTCTATGTCTGGGACATGTCGGAGGAGTTCCACGACAACGTCGTCGAGGACTTCATGTCCGAATATGCGGCCGGCCGCACCCCCAACCCGTGCCTGCGCTGCAACGAGAAGATCAAGTTCGCAGCGGTGCTCGACCGTGCGCTGGCCCTGGGCTTCGACGCGGTCGTGACCGGTCATTACGCCCAGCTGGCGACCGGCCACGAGGGCATGATCGAGATGCCCCGGTCAGTGGCCATGGGCAAGGCCCAGTCCTACGGCCACGGCGTGCTCACCCAGGACCAGCTGGCCCACTCGTTGTTCCCGCTCGGCGACTCGGTCAAGGACGACGTCCGGGTCGAGGCGGAGCGACGTGACCTGATGGTCGCCCACAAGCCCGACTCCCACGACATCTGCTTCATCGCCGACGGCGACAACGCCGGCTGGCTGAAGGAGAAGCTGGGGGACCGGGCGCCCAACGACAGTGGTGACATCGTCGACCACGCCACGGGCGAGATCCTCGGGCAGCACGAGGGGACCACGGCGTACACCATCGGCCAGCGCAAGGGGCTCAAGATCGGCCGGCCCGCGCCGGACGGCAAGCCCCGCTTCGTCCTCGACATCGAGCCGGTTTCGGGGACCGTCACCGTCGGGCCGCGCGCTGAGCTGCGCATCGACCGGATCGAGGCGATCCGGGCGCGGTGGTGCGGCACTGTCCCGTCGCGGCTGGAGGGCACCGTCCAGCTGCGTGCCCACGGAGAAGAACACCGCGCGATCGTGACCACCGACGGCACCGATGTCTTTATCGACCTGATCGACCCGGCCGAGGGCATCGCTCCCGGCCAGGCGGCCGTGATCTACGACGGCACGCGCGTGGTCGGCTCGGCGACGATCTCCTCGACCGCTCGCGTCGGGGTTGCCGCCGGATGACCGCTGCTACCGGAGTCGGCTCGATGCCGGGCGGGGATCCGCTCGACGGCGAGGCCGACAACGCTGCTGCCTACGCAGAAGCGACGCGCGTCGTCCTCGACGAGCTGACCGACTTCGCCCACGTGCCGGAGCTGCCAGAGCGCGGGGCACACGCGAGCATGACTGGGCGGGCGCTGGCCGTTGTCGACGGGCTCGCTGTCGACCTGCAGCCGGCCGGATGGAGGCTCACCGACTCCTCGGGCCTGGACCACCGCCGAGCCCGGTCGCAGCTGGCGCAGGACCTGGACAAGGTCGAGGAGCTCGCACAGGGCTTCGACGGGGTGTTCAAGACCCAGGTCACCGGTCCGTGGACCCTGGCCGCGACGGTCGAGAAGCCACGTGGCGACAAGATCCTCTCCGACCATGGCGCCCGTCGTGAGCTCGCGCAGGCGCTGGCTGAGGGCATCGGCGCGCACGTGGCCGACGTACGTCGTCGGGTGCCGGCTGCGGCCGAGCTCGTTGTGCAGCTGGACGAGCCGGCGTTGCCGGCAGTGCTCGCCGCGCAGATCCCGACTGCCTCCGGGTGGGGCAAGCACAGGTCGATCGACGCCCCCGAGGCCTCTACCGCGCTGGAGTGGGTCCTCGCAGCGGTGAGCGAATCGGGAGCGACCCCGATCGTGCACTGCTGCGCGCCGGACTTCCCGATCGGGCTGGTCCGTGGCGCGGGAGCGCGCGGGATCTCGGTCGACGTCGACATGTTGGGCGCGGCGTCGTACGACGCACTGGCCGAGGCGATCGAGGCGGGGGAGCGAGTGCTTCTTGGCGCCGTGTCTGCCACCGGCGAGCTGCCGGAAGAGAGGCGTGCGGTGGAGCGGGTGATCCGGCTGCTGGACATGCTCGGGCTGGAGCCGACTCCGGGGCTCACGATCACACCGTCGTGCGGACTCGCTGGGGCGACTCAGCGGCAGGCGCGTGAGGTGCTGCGGCTGTGCCAGAAGGTGGCCGCGGAAATTCGCTGAGGTGATCATCCGATGGTGACCATGCCTCCCGAGCCCGGATTGTGGGGGGGGGTGGGGGGGGGGGGGGTTTGTGGGAGCGTCGCCGCGCGAAGGTGGGGCCGGCCCGGGGCGGCTGGGGT
>JAKDNC010000224.1 GCA_030452025.1 Nocardioides sp.
CACGGTGGACGTCATGGACGCAGCGCAGCGCCAACGGCCGGATCGCGGGACCGCTCAGCCCTCCGGGACGCCCGTCGGGCATCAGCGCCGGTGCTGCGTTGACCAGGACCAGAGCGAAGGCCCCGGCCTCGACTGCCGCGCGGGCGGACTCGACGATCCGCGTGGGATCAGGTCCGAGCTTGACCAGGACCGGGATGTGGCGGGGCAGGTCCCGACGCACGGCTGCGACCACCCGGCCGGCCTGGAAGGGCTCACGCACGTCGAGCAGGCCCTGGTCCGCGGCGTCGGGGATGGAGAGGTTGACCTCGATGCCGTCGACGCCCGGTGCCGTGGCGAGTCGCCGCGACAGGTCGGCGTACTCCCCCAGCGACGAGCCCGCGATCGAGACGATGGTGCGAACCTGCTGCGCGGCCAACCAGGGCAGTTCACGGGTGAGGAACGTGTCGATGCCGGGGTTCTGCAGGCCGATCGCGTTGATGAACCCCGCCGGCGACTCGACCAGTCGGGGCGGGGGCGCACCCTCGCGGGCGTCGCGCGTGATCGAGCGGGTGACGAAGGCGCCGAGGCTGTCCAGCACCCCGACGGCGGCCAGCTCGCGGCCGGTTCCGCCGCATCCGGCGGCGTTGAGGACGGGGTTGGTGATGTCGAGGCTCATCACGCCCCCAAGCCCGTCCAGCGGACCCGGTCGCCCCGGAACACGGGACCCTCGGTGCAGCCCCGGACCACCCGTCCGACGCCGTCTTCACCGACCACCGGGACCGGGCAGCCCTGGCAGAGCCCGGTGGCACACGGCTGGGCCACCTCGAGCGCGGTCTGACTCCAGGCGCCGCGCTGCTCCGCTTCGAAGGCGACCGCGTGCAGGGTGGGGATGCTTCCGCCCGCGTAGACCACGTCGGGGGTGACCCGCGTCATGAGCTCCGGCAGGACGTCGGCCACACGGCCGCGCTGTCCCACCGAGCCGTCCTCGGTGACCACCGTGACCGAGCGTGCGCTGCGTCGGGCCTCCAGCGCTCCGAGAAGGTGCACCTCGTCGGTGGCGGCGAGCAGCATGTGGACGACACAGCCACGCTCCCGCAGACGTTCGGCGAGGGGGAAGAGCGGTGCGGCCCCGTAGCCTTCCCCGATCAGCAGGCAGGTGACCGGTTCCTTGGGTTGGGCGAAGGGGCGCCCGAGAGGACCGGTGAGCTCGACCCGTGCGCCCTGGTCGAGGGCCGAGAGCCAACGGGATCCCGGCCCCACGGCTTCGACGATGATCTCGAGCGTGGCGCCGTGGCTGCCGGTCGGTCGGACGCGGTGGATCCAGAAGCTGCGCCGTGCGAGAAGTCCACGCGGGGTGACGTCACCGATGGAGATCGCCACGATGTTGCCGGGGCGGTATCGCTCGGCCAGCCCCGGCGCGACCAGGGTCAGGTGGCGATAGGCGCCGATCCGCTTCACCGACAACACTTCGCCCGCGACGTGGATCGGGCCCCGGCCGCCGGGCACGTCGCCGCTCATGAGGCTGCGAGCCCCCTCGCAATGCGGGCGGGCCACAGCGGACCCTCATAGATGAACGCACTGTAGGCCTGCACCAGGGTGGCCCCGGAGGCCACGCGAGCGCGGGCGTCCTCGACGGTGGTGATGCCGCCGACGCCGATCAGCGTCAGGTCCTCCCCGACGCGACCCCGGAGCCGACGCATCACCTCAAGCGAGCGCTCGGTCAGGGGCCGTCCGGAGAGACCGCCAGCGCCGACACGCTCGATCTCCGCGTCGCTGCTGGCCAGCCCGTCGCGGGAGATCGTCGTGTTGGTGGCGATGATGCCCTCCAGCCCGGAGGCGAGGGCCAGGTCAGCGACCTCGAGCACGTCCTCGTCCGAGAGGTCGGGCGCGATCTTGACCAGCAGCGGCACCCGGGAGGTGGTGACCTCGTCAGCCTTGCGGCGCACGGCGCCCAGCAGCGGCTCGAGCCTCTCGACGGCCTGCAGGTTCCGCAGGCCGGGTGTGTTCGGGGAGCTCACGTTGACCACGAGGTAGTCGGCGTGCGGAGCGAGCAGCCGGGTCGACTTCTCATAGTCGGCGATCACCGCAGCCTGGTCGTCCTCGGGGACAACCTTCGTCTTGCCGATGTTGACGCCGAGGACGGGTCCGGGTCCCGCTACGCGCTGCCCATCCCTCGCGCGGCCACTCGGCCAACGGTGGGAGTCGGCGGCGCGCGCGGACCGTCGTCGTGCGACCACGTCGGCGCCGTCGTTGTTGAACCCCATCCGGTTCACCACAGCACGATCTGCGGTGAGGCGGAAGAGACGCGGCTTCGGATTCCCCGGCTGGGCCTCACCGGTCACGGTGCCGATCTCGACATGGCCGAACCCGAGCGCAGCCAGCGCGTCGATGCCGACCGCGTTCTTGTCGAATCCGGCGGCGTACGACGGGTCGGGTGAGCGCCCGTCCAGCGCGGATCGCCCGGAACGCGAGGTGGTGTGCAAGCTCCGCGTCGGCCCGGGTGAGGACGTGGTCGTAGAGGGGGGCGTAGAGCTTCACCTCGCGCGTGCCCAGTCCTGCAGGCTGCGCACGCCGATCTCCCCGCGCTTCATCGCCTCGATGCCCTGCACCGCTGCGCCGAGGCCCTGGATCGTGGTGACACAGGGGATGTCGACCATGATCGCCGCGGTGCGGATCTCGTAGCCGTCAAGGCGGGGCGAGCCGCCACTGGTCGTCCCGTGCGGGGTGTTGACCACCAGGTCCACCTCACCGGCGAGGATGCGTCCCACGATCGTGAGTTCCCCGTCCGGGCCGTCGCCTTCGTAGTGCTTGCGGACCACCTGGGCCTCCACACCGTTGCGGCGCAGCACTTCGGCCGTGCCGGCGGTCGCCTGGATCTCGAAGCCCATCTCGGCGAGCTGCTTGATCGGGAAGATCAGATGACGCTTGTCGCGGTTGGCGACCGAGACGAAGACCGTTCCGGTCAGCGGCAGCGAACCGTAGGCGCCGGCCTCGGCCTTGGCGAAGGCCGCCCCGAAGTTGGAGTCGAAGCCCATCACCTCGCCGGTCGAGCGCATCTCCGGGCCGAGCACCGTGTCGACGCTCTGGCCGTCGGCGGTGCGGAACCGGTTGAACGGCATGACGGCTTCCTTCACCGCGATCGGCGACCCCTCGGACAGGTGGCCTCCGTCGCCCTCGGTCGGGAGGATGCCCTCGCCGCGGAGCTCAGCGATGGTGGAGCCGAGCATGACCCGGGAGGCGGCCTTGGCCAGTGGAGTCGCGGTCGCCTTCGACACGAAGGGCACGGTGCGCGAGGCCCGCGGGTTCGCCTCGAGGACGTAGAGCACGTCGGAGGCCATGGCGAACTGGATGTTCAGCAGGCCGCGCACCCCGACGCCCCTCGCGATCGCCTCGGTGGACTGGCGGATCCGTTCGACCTCGTCCGAGCCGAGGGTGATCGGTGGCAGCGCGCAGGACGAGTCGCCGGAGTGGATCCCCGCCTCCTCGATGTGCTCCATCACGCCGCCGAGGAAGAGTTCCTCGCCGTCGTAGATGGCATCCACGTCGATCTCGACGGCGTCGTCGAGAAACCGGTCGACAAGGACCGGTTGCTCCTCGCTGATCAACCCGTTGGCGACGTACTTCGCGAGGTAGGCCTCGAGCGCCTCGACGTCGTAGACGATCTCCATGCCGCGCCCACCCAGCACGTACGACGGTCGCACCAGCACCGGGTAGCCGATCTCCTCGGCGATCTCGCGGGCCTGCGGGAACGACGTGGCGGTGCCGTGCTTGGGCGCCGGCAGGCCGGCCTCGTGCAGCACCCGCCCGAAGGCGCCACGTTCCTCGGCCAGGTCGATCGCGGACGGTGAGGTCCCGACGATCCTCACGCCGGCCTCCTCGAGGCCACGGGCGAGGCCCAGCGGCGTCTGGCCACCGAGCTGGCAGATGACACCCGCGACCGGGCCTGCCCGGGTCTCTGCGTCGACGATCTCCAGGACGTCCTCGAGGGTCAGCGGCTCGAAGTAGAGCCGGTCGGAGGTGTCGTAGTCGGTGGAGACCGTCTCCGGGTTGCAATTGACCATGATCGTCTCGTAGCCGGCCGCACTGAGGGCGAGGCTGGCGTGGACGCAGGAGTAGTCGAATTCGATGCCCTGCCCGATGCGGTTGGGGCCGGAGCCGAGGATGATGACGGCCTCCTTGCCCTCGGGGCGCGGCTGCACTTCGGTCTCCTCGTCATAGGAGGAGTAGTGGTAAGGCGTCCTCGCGGCGAACTCGGCCGCACACGTGTCGACCGTCTTGTAGACCGGGCGGACCCCGAGTGCATGGCGGACGCCGCGCACGACGGCCGCGGGCATGTTGCGGATCCTGCCGACCTGTTCGTCGGAGAAGCCGTGCCGCTTGGCTCGGAACAGGATCTCTGGGGTGAGTCCGGGAGCGGCCGCGACCTCGCCTGCGATCTCGTTGATCAGCATCAGCTGGTCGAGGAACCAGGGGTCGATCTTCGTGGCCTCAAAGAGCTCTTCGAGGTCGGCACCGGCGCGGATCGTGTCCATCACCTTCCGGAGACGTCCGTCATGAGGGACCGCGATCTCCCGGAGCAGCGCCGACTTGTCCAGATCCACCCAGCGGTGACTCCAGTCGAAGATCGCCTCCTTGCTCTCCAGGGAGCGCAGCGCCTTCTGCAGGGCCTCGGTGAAGTTGCGACCGATCGCCATCGCCTCGCCGACCGACTTCATGTGGGTGGTCAGGACCGGGTCGGCGCCGGGGAACTTCTCGAACGCGAACCGGGGCACCTTCACCACGACGTAGTCGAGAGCAGGCTCGAAGGCCGCAGGCGTCCAGGTCGAGAGGGGGTCCGCGGATGCAGAGTCCCCGCGTGAGGTGATGTCGTTGGGGATCTCATCGAGGGTGTAACCGATCGCGACCTTCGCCGCGATCTTCGCAATCGGGAAGCCGGTGGCCTTCGATGCCAGCGCGCTCGAGCGGGAGACGCGCGGGTTCATCTCGATCACGATCAGGCGGCCGTCGGCCGGATTCACGGCGTACTGGATGTTGCAGCCACCTGTGTCGACACCGACCTCGCGGATGATGCCGATCGCAAGGTCACGCATCTTCTGGTATTCGCGGTCGGTCAACGTCAGTGCGGGGGCAACCGTGATCGAGTCACCGGTGTGCACGCCCATCGGGTCGACGTTCTCGATCGAGCAGACGATGACCACGTTGTCGGCGGTGTCGCGCATGACCTCGAGTTCATACTCCTTCCAGCCGAGGATCGACTCCTCGAGGAGCACCTCGGTGGTCGGGCTGGCCGACAGCCCGGCGCCACCGATGCGGCGCAGGTCGGCCTCGTCGTAGGCCATGCCGGAGCCGGTGCCGCCCATGGTGAAGGACGGGCGGACCACCATCGGGTAGCCCAGGTCGTCGGCTGCCGCGAGCAGGTCGTCCACCGAGTGGCAGATCATCGAGCGCGCGGACTCCCCGCCCAGGGACTCCACGATCTTCTTGAAGACCTGCCGGTTCTCGCCCCGGTCGATCGCCTCGATGGAGGCGCCGATCAGCTCGACGCCGTATCTCTCAAGGACGCCGTCGGCCGCCAGGCCCATCGCGGCGTTCAGGGCGGTCTGCCCGCCGAGCGTGGCCAGCAGCGCGTCGGGGCGTTCCTTGGCGATCACCTTCTCGACGAACTCGGGCGTGATCGGCTCGACGTACGTCGCGTCGGCGAACTCCGGGTCGGTCATGATCGTGGCCGGGTTCGAGTTCACCAGGATCACCCGCAGCCCTTCGTCCTTGAGGACACGGCAGGCCTGGGTGCCGGAGTAGTCGAACTCGCAGGCCTGGCCGATGACGATCGGGCCGGATCCGATGACGAGGACGGAGGAGATGTCGTCGCGCTTAGGCATGGGCGCCCTTCTGACTGAGCGTCTCGATGACGAGATCGCGGAAACGGTCGAACAGGTAGTTGGGATCGTTCGGTCCCCCGGCGGCCTCGGGATGGTATTGCACAGAGAACGCGGGGATGTCGAGTGCACGCAGCCCCTCCACGACGTCGTCGTTGAGACCGATGTGACTCACCTCGACGCGGCCGAAGCCCGCTGGACTGTCGAAG
>JAKDNC010000225.1 GCA_030452025.1 Nocardioides sp.
CATCCCCATGAACATCCCGAACAGATGGAGTACCTCGTGACCGACCCGGGTTCGACCAACACCGGCAAGCTCTGGGGCGGCCGGTTCGCAGGCGGCCCGAGCCCCGAGCTGGAGGCCCTCTCGCGCTCGACCCACTTCGACTGGCGCCTCACGCCCTACGACCTCGCCGGCTCGCGGGCCCACGCCAACGTTCTTTCCGCCGCCGGGCTGCTCAGCGACGTGGAGCACGCCGAGCTCCTGCGTGGGCTCGACGTCCTCGGCCAGAAGTACGCCGACGGCTCACTCGCCCCGGACCCGTCCGACGAGGACGTCCACGGCGCACTGGAGCGGCTGCTGCTCGAGGAGGTCGGCCCGGAGGCCGGTGGCCGTCTGCGCGCGGGGCGCTCCCGCAACGACCAGATCGCCACGCTGTTCAAGGTCTTCCTCCGTGACCACGCGAAGGTGATCACCGCTCAGGTGCTCGACCTGGTCGAGGCCCTGCAGGGCCAGGCGGACGAGCATTTCGGCGCGATCATGCCCGGACGTACCCACCTGCAACATGCCCAGCCGGTGCTGTTGTCCCACCATCTCCTGGCCCATGCCTGGCCGCTGCTCCGCGACGTCGAGCGCCTGCGGGACTGGGATGCTCGGGTGGCAGCGGACTCGCCGTACGGCTCCGGTGCACTGGCGGGTCAGAGCCTCGGCCTCGCCCCCGAACAGGTGGCCGCCGAGTTCGGATTCACCGGTTCCAGCGCGAACTCCATCGACGGCACCGCCTCGCGTGACTTCGTGGCCGAGTTCGGCTTCGTCACCGCGATGGTCGGGGTCGACGTCAGCCGGCTCGCCGAGGAGGTCATCCTCTGGTCGACCAAGGAGTTCGGCTTCGTGGAGCTGCACGACTCCTGGTCAACGGGATCGAGCATCATGCCGCAGAAGAAGAACCCCGACATCGCCGAGCTCGCCCGCGGCAAGGCCGGCCGACTGATTGGGAACGTGAGCGGCCTGCTCGCGACGCTGAAGGCGTTGCCGCTGGCCTACAACCGTGACCTGCAGGAGGACAAGGAGCCGGTCTTCGACAGCGTCGACACCCTCGAGGTGCTGCTACCGGCGTTCGCCGGGATGGTCGCCACCCTGGGGTTCAACACAGAGCGGATGGCTGAGCTGGCGCCGCAGGGGTTCTCCCTGGCCACCGACATCGCCGAATGGCTGGTGCGCGAGGGGGTGCCGTTCCGGATCGCCCATGAGGTGGCGGGTGCGTGCGTGCGCCGCTGCGAGGAGCGTGGCATCGAGCTGCACGAGCTCACCGACGAGGAATTCGTCGAGATCGACGTACACCTCACCCCGGCCGTGCGCGACGTCCTCACCGCCGAGGGCTCGGTCGCCTCGCGTAACGGCCGCGGCGGCACAGCGCCGGACCGCGTGCGCGACCAGCTGGACGAGCTGAAGGCAGCGGTCGCCGGGCACCGAGCCCGCATCGCGGCCTCCTGAGGAATGAGCGAAGCGAGTGTCCCGACGCACTGAGCTGTCCCTGCTGCGAGGCGCCCCGCTAGAGGTCGCGCCGCGGCTGCTCGGCGCGGTTCTGCGCCTCGGCGACGTCGCGGTGCGGCTCACCGAGGTCGAGGCGTACGACGGCGGCAACGACCCGGGCTCGCACGCCTACCGGGGCGAGACCCGACGGACCCGTTCCATGTTCGGTCCGTCCGGCCATCTGTACTGCTACTTCACCTACGGCATGCACGTGTGCGCCAACGTGGTCTGTCGTGACGAAGGGGCCGCAGGAGCAGTGCTGTTGCGGGCCGGGGAAGTCATCGACGGCATCGGGACGGCGCGCGGACGAAGACCGAAGAGCAACGACCGGGACCTGGCGCGTGGACCGGCACGGTTGTGCAGGACGCTCGGCATCAGCCTCGATGACGACGGCGCCGACCTCGGGGAGGGCCCGATCACGCTCACGTTTGACGACGAGGTCGACACCGTCAGCACCGGTCCACGGGTGGGCCTGCGCCATGCGCCGGACTGGCCGTGGCGCTTCTGGATCAGTGACGACCCGACCGTGTCGCTCTACAGGCCCGCGGCGCCCCAGCGCAGGAGAGGATGAAGCCATGCTGATTCATCCGTGGGACTCCGTCGAGGACTGGCGCACGCTGGTTCGCGGCAACGACTTCGGCCAACTCTTCACCGCCGGCCACGTTGACGGCTGCCGGGCCTCCGTGGCGCGGATCCGGATCGAGCCGGTGAAGGCGAAGCAGAAGTACGGTGGCAACAAGTCAGACGATCAGCGACGCGACATCGCGGACCGTCTGGCTGCACGGAACGTACCCGGTGACACTGCAGTCCTGCGTCACCTGCCACGAGACGGGAAGTCATGAGCCAACTGCGCGCGAGCACGGCGGACGAACTGCGCCGCACCATCACCACCAAGCAGGCCGAGGGTCGGGTCCCCGGCATCGTCGGGGGCGTGGCCCGTGACGGTGAGCTCGAGTGGGCCGAGGGGGTCGGGACTGCCAACGTTGCGCGTCCCGGCGTACCACCCACACCGGACCACCAGTTCCTGATCGCCTCGAACTCCAAGACGTTCACCGCTGTCGCGATCATGGCGCTGCGTGACGAGGGCAAGCTCGATCTGGACGACACCTTGGAGCGCTTCGTCCCCGAGTGCGGCCACGTCGGGCTCACCGTTCGGCAGATGCTCGCACATGCCTCCGGCATGCAGCGTGAACCAGTCACCGATGTCTGGGAGACGCTCGACCAGCCTGACCGTGCCGAACTCGTCAGTGGCTTCGCTGAGGCCGAGCGGGTGCTGAAGCCGCACCATCGCTGGCATTACTCCAACCTCGTCTACGCCATGCTCGGCGAAGTCATCGCACGGCTAGATGGCAAGGAGTGGTACGACGCGATCAAGACCCGCATCCTCGACCCGCTGGGGATGACCCGTACGACGCTCGGCCTGAGCGGTCCAGCGGTGGATGGCTACTACGTGCCGCCGTTCAGTGACGTGCCCGTGCCTGAGCCGACCTTCGACTTCAAGGCGATGGCCGCCTGCGGCGGGCTCGCGAGCACGGCGCGGGACCTCACCGCCTGGTCCGCCTTCGTTGCTGCCCCGGTCGCGGAGGTGCTGCACCCGGACACGTTCGAGGAGATGCTGCAGCCGCAGATCATGGCTGACCTGGAGCGTTGGACCCTTGCCTTCGGGCTCGGCTTCATGCTGCGCCGCAGCGGGAACCGGATCTACGTGGGCCACACCGGCGGCATGCCCGGCCACATCACCGGAGTCTTCACCCACCGGGAGAGCCGCACCGGCGGGATCGCACTGATGAACTCCACCTCGGCGCCGGACCCCGCGCTGCTCGCGGTCTCCCTCGCCGACCACGTCCTCGACCACGATCCTGCGGCGCACGAGGTCTGGCTGCCCGGAACCGGAGTCCCCCACGAGCTCGCCGGCATCATCGGCCGGTGGTACTCCGAAGGCTCGCCCTTCGACTTCTCCGTCCGTCAGGGGCGGCTGGAGGCGCGGGACCCCGACGCGCCGGCATGGAAGCCTCCGGCGGTGTTCGAACCCATCGCCGCGGACGTCTACCGCACCGTCTCCGGACGTGAGGTGGGAGAGCGGCTCGTGGTCACCCGCGATCCGTCGGGTGCGGTGACCCGCCTGAACTGGGCCACCTACGTCGTCACCCGCGAGCCCCTCGCCTTCGGGGAATGGCTCACCGAAGGCTGAAACCCGATGTCACCGCGCCCGACCGATAGGGCAGGCTTGGTGCCGGACCATCCACACCCGACCGACACGAGAGGCACCACGTTGTCCACCGAACAGAATCTCCTCGAAGACCTCGAGTGGCGCGGTCTGATCGCGCACTCGACGGATCGCGACGCGTTGCATGAAGCGCTGTCCTCGGGGAGCCTGAGGTTCTATGTGGGCTTCGACCCGACTGCCCCCAGCCTGCACATGGGCCACTTGGTCCAGATCCTCACCGCACGACGCCTGCAGCTCGCGGGTCACACGCCCTACGCCCTGGTTGGTGGCGCGACCGGCACGATCGGGGACCCGAAGGAGTCCGGCGAGCGGATCATGAATTCACTCGACACGGTCAAGGAGTGGGTCGAGAGAGTCCGTTCCCAGATCGAGCCGTTCCTCTCCTTCGAGGGCGACAACGCGGCCACCATGGTGAACAACTACGACTGGACCGAGTCGATGTCGGTGATCGAGTTCCTGCGCGACATCGGCAAGCACTTCCCGGTGAACCGCATGCTGGCCCGTGACGTGGTCAGGTCCAGGCTCGAGTCTGGGATCAGCTACACGGAGTTCAGTTACGTCCTCCTTCAGTCCCTGGACTTTCTCAATCTCTACCGAGGCCACGGCGTCACGCTGCAGTTCGGTGGCTCGGACCAGTGGGGCAACCTCACCGCCGGGGTCGAGTTGATCCGACGGACCTTGGGCGAGCGGGCGCACGCCATCGCCACTCCGCTGATGACCAAGACCGACGGGACGAAGTACGGCAAGACCGAGGGGGGTGCGTTGTGGCTGGACCCGACGATGATGTCGCCCTACGCCTTCCACCAGTTCTGGCTCAACGTCGAGGACGGATCAGTCGGCCAGCTGCTGCGTGTCTTCACCTTCCTCTCTCACGAGGAGATCGAGGACCTCGAGGCGCAGACAGCGGAGAAGCCGTTCCTGCGAGCCGGACAGAAGGCCCTTGCCGACGCGGTCACCGCCCTGGTCCACGGCGAGGATGAGACCGAGCAGGCCAAGTTGGCGGCCGGTGCACTCTTCGGTCGGGGTGATCTGCACGCGCTGAGCGGGTCCACGCTCGCTGCTGCGTTGCGCGAAGCGGGCTCCGCGTCCTTCACCCGGGCGGACGGAACCCCCGACCTCGTCGCACTTCTCGTCGACACCGGGCTGGCCAAGAGCAACGGCGACGCGCGGCGCACGATCAAGGAGGGCGGCGCCTACCTGAACAACGAACGCATCGAGGATCCCGAGTACGTCCCCACGGACAGGGACTTCATCGGCGGATGGCTGGTGCTGCGCAAGGGGAAGAAGACGATGGCCGGCGTCCAGGCGCTGGGCTGAGGCGGACCACGAAGCGGGGGTGGACCAGGGTGGACGAGCACTGGCTGGATGGCCTTGAGGAGGCTGCCCGGAGCGTGCTGTCCGCCCCGGTCCATCGCTACATTCGGCAGGGGGCCGGCTCGTCGACGAGCACGGAAGAGGCGCGGGCGGCCTGGAAGCGGGTCCGCTTCGCGCCCCACGTGCTCCGCGACGTCACGGACGTCAGCCTGGCCACGCGTCTGCTCGGCTGTGACCTGTCAGCGCCGTTCGGCCTTGCACCCACCACCCTGCAGCGGGCAGCGCACCCCGACGGCGAGCTGGCAATGGCACGGGCGACCGCTGCTGCCGGATCGTTGATGGTGGTCTCGAGCAACGCCGCGTCCTCGTTCACCGAGATCGGCGCGACCGGCGTCCACTGGTGGTTGCAGGCTTACCTCCCCAGCGACCGCCGGCTCGCGCAAGCAGGGGTTCGGCGAGCCGTGCAGGGAGGAGCCAAGGCCGTCGTACTCACCGTGGACACGCCGGTCGTAGCCAGCAAGTACGACGAAGGCTCGCCGGTCTGGGACTCGGTGGACCCGGCGTGGCTCCGCGTGAACTTTGATCGCGGGTACGACGATCAGCCGGGAGCGGAGAAGGCCACCGACCTCGGCACCCATGACATCTGCTGGCTCGCCGAGGCCACCGGACTTCCGGTCGTCGTGAAGGGAGTGCTGCGCCCTGACGACGCGCGGAGGTGCGTGCAGGCGGGAGCAGACGCGGTGTGGGTCTCGAACCACGGTGGACGTCAACTGGATCGGGCAGTCGCGACGCCGACGGTGCTCGAGTCCGTGGTCGCTGCGGTCGCCGGGGACGCCGAGGTGTACGTCGATGGGGGAGTGCGGTGCGGGACCGACGTTCTCGCGGCCCTGGCACTCGGCGCGGATGCCGCCTTCCTGGGGCGTCTGCCGCTGTGGGCGCTCGCCTCGGGCGAGGACGCGGTGCGCCGGATGCACCGGGAATTGCGTAGCCAGCTCACCGAGTCCCTGCGACTCGCCG
>JAKDNC010000226.1 GCA_030452025.1 Nocardioides sp.
GCTTCATGAGGCAACGAATCGGTTTCGCGGGCATCTTTGATGAGTCAACGCGGGGGGCGTAGTGCCTCAAATGCAAGTGCCCGCGAAACGGTGACCGTGCCTCAATTAGGAATGCCCGCGAAACGAGGGCCGCTCAGGAGGCCGTGGGCTTGAGGATCCGGACACCTTTGTGGACGTCGGGCAGAGCGCTGGGGAAGGTGGCGAGGTAGAGCTGCTCGGTCTTGTCCTTGGCCAGTTTGAGCAGCACGGTTTGGAGGTCGGCGATCTCGCGGCCGATGGCGGCGGGGTTGAGCGAGTCCCGGTAGGCGAGCAGTTCAGTTGCCTGCGCGGGCGCGAGGACCTCGGCTGCCAGGAGCCGGCCCAGCGGCGTGGCCGGCGTGTCGTAGACCCGGGTCCGGCGTCCGTTGCGGTCGCTGCCGTAGCCGATGGGTTTCTTGGTCGGTGTCAGGTAGTTCAGCCGGTCGTTGACCAGACGCCACAGCCGGTTCAACACGGCCCGCTCCTCGGCGGTGTCGTAGCGGTAGTAGAACCCGTACTTGCGGACCAGGTGGTTGTTCTTCGATTCGATGGTGGCCTGGTCGTTCTTCTTGTAGGGCCGCGATCTGGTGAAGAAGATGTCCAGATCCGCGGCCCACTTGATCACCGCGTGGTTGAGGAATTCGCTGCCGTTGTCGAAGTCGAGCCCGGTCACCGCGAACGGCACCTCGTCGACACCGGCCTTGAGCGCGGAGAGGATGTGGACGTGGGCGTTGTTCCTGACGCTGCGGGTGAACACCCAACCGGTGTGGACATCGGTGAGGTTCAGGGTACGGGCGAACTCCCCCTTCAACGTCGGCCCGCAGTGCGCGACGGTGTCGCCTTCGAAGAACCCGGGCTCGGCCTCGACCTCGTCGCCGGCCTTGCGGACCTTGATCGAAGAACGCAGCAACGGTGAGGGCTTCGTGGTCGAGACACCGCGGATCGCATCGGTGGCCCTCGCGCCCTTGAGGTATCGGTCGATCGTGGCCGCCGACATGGACAACAACTCCTCGCGCACCTGGTTGCTGTACCGATCGGCACCATCGACGAGCTCACCGTGCCGCTCGAGACCGGCGAGCTGGAGCGGCATCGAGGCCACGAGGTACTTCCCGCACTGACCACCGCTGGCGGCCCACACCCTCTGCAGCACACGCAGCGCGTCGTAGGAGTACTTCGGCGCACGCTGCTTGCGTGGCACCGCAGCTACCTGCCGACCAGCCCCAGGCGGTCGGTCAGCAGCCGCGACCAGCCGACGGCGGGCGTTGTCACGTGACCACCCAGTCACCGAAACCACGTCATCGAGGACCCGGCCCTTGTCCTTCTTCGAAGCCTTCGCATACGCCCTGGCGTACTTCGTGGTGACCTCGGCACGAGACCGCATCGACAACTCACTCCTCATGCCCAAACACACTCACCGTTACGCGGGCATTCCTACGTGAGGCACGGTCAATGTTTCGCGGGCAGTTTTCGTGAGTCTCGTCGCCTCGTTGACATTCGCGGCCCGGCACGGTGCGATGATTCCCACACAGACACAGGAAGACGCGCAGCTGCTCGCCGGACCGAGGGAAGCGGGGTCGCACCGTGGCCGACCAAGACGCAGGGATCGATCTGGATGAGGGATCGCCCGATGAGGGCGATCTGAAGCGATCGATCACGGCGAAGCTGCTCTTCTTCTACGTGCTCGGCGACGTGCTCGGCTCCGGGATCTATGTGCTGATCGGACTGGTCGCCGGGGCCGTGGGTGGTGCCTTCTGGCTGGCCTTCGCCGTCGGTGTCACCATCGCCACCATCACCGGGCTCGCCTACGCAGAGCTTGTCACCAAGTATCCACAGGCAGCCGGTGCCGCGCTCTACGTCAACAAGGCGTTCAGGAGCCGTCCGCTGACCTTCCTGGTCACCGTCTGCATGCTCTCGGCGAGCTTCGCGGCAGCCGGTTCCCTGGCCAACGGGTTCGCCGACTACTTCCAGGAGATCTGGGCGCTGCCACCGGCCCTGCTGCTCACGCTGCTGTTCATCGTCGCCTTGGCGGTGGTGAACTTCATCGGCATCACCGAGTCGGTGGTGGCCAACATGTTGATGACCTTCGTCGAGATCAGCGGTCTGGTGATCGTGATGATCATCGGCGTCTGGTACATCGCCGAGGGGAATGCGAGCTTCGCCACCCTGGTCGAGTTCGACACCTCCGGCAACGCAGTTCTCGGCGTGGTCTCGGGGGTGGCGTTGGCATTCTTCGCGATGACCGGTTTCGAGAATGCGGCCAACGTCGCTGAGGAGACCGTCAATCCCGCGAAGACTTTCCCCAAGGCCCTCGTCGGGGGGATGGCTACCGCCGGGGTGATTTATGTGCTCGTCGCGATGACGGCCGCGCTCACCGTCCCCGTCCCGGTCCTGCAGGACTCCGATGCTGCGCTGCTCGAGGTGGTCAAGGCGGGAATCATCCCGGCCCCGGTCGGTTTCATGACCATCCTGTTCGCGGTGATCGCCATGATCGCCATCACCAACACCACGCTGGTCGCCGTCGTCACGCAGTCCCGCATCCTCTACGGGATGGCCAAGGAGGACGTCGTCCCCGAGGTCTTCGGCACCGTCCACGCCAGCCGTCGTAGCCCCTGGGTGGCACTGATCTTCGCTGCCGCGGTCGTGAGCGGACTGCTGATCTCCGGGGCCGACCTGGCCCGGCTCGCGAACGTCACCGTCGTGTTCACGCTGTTCATCTACGGCCTGGTGATCGTCGCCGCGCTCAAGTTGCGTGGCCACGATGAGGGACCCGACACCTTCATGGCGCCGATCCCGCTGCTGGCCTTTGGGATCTTCGGCAACTTCGTCCTGCTCTGCTACGTGGTCTACGACGACCCGTCGTCCCTGATCTACTGCGCAGCTCTGCTCGGGGTGGGGCTCGTGCTCTTCCTCGCCGAATACTTCCTGGATCGTCGCAACCGTCCCACCGATTCGTCCACCAGCACGGGAGAGTGACCATGCACGTCGTCATTGCCACAGATGGTTCGCGGCAGTCGTTGACCGCCGCCCGACAGTTCAAGTCCTTCGCGGATCCGGACAAGGTCACCGACATCTCCATCGTCGCCGTGATCCGGCCGTTGGCCGCGGTCTCGTTCGCCGACGAGCTTTCCGTCGCCACAAAGGGCCGCCAAGCCGTCGACGAGAAGTCGTTCCGCGTCGCGGCAGCGAATGCCACAGAGGTCCTTGCCGAGGTCTTCGTCGGCTGGGGTCCGAAGGTGCACAAGCGGATCCGCAGCGGATCGCCGGCCAACGAGATCATCAAGGCAGCCACCCAGTACGGCGCCGGGCTGGTCGTCATCGCCGCCGGCGGCCGGGGCCTGAGCGACACGGTGTTGCTGGGGTCGACGGCGCAGCGGGTGCAGCACTACGCACCCTGCCCGGTGCTCGTCGTACGTCCCGCGAAGCGCAAGCCACGCGGGGGCGCGCCTGCCTCGACTGGCTCGACCACCAAGGCGAAGACCGCCAAGGCAAAGACCACCGAGGCGAAGACCACCAACGCGAGGCAGGGGGCCACGCCACGCAAGACGGCGAAGAAGCCTCCCGGGAAAGCCGCGAAGTAGAGCACCAGCCAGGGAACCGGGGAGGTGGGCGAACCAAGCCGAGCCTCCCCGGAGTTCCAGACAATGCGTCACCTAAGATCGCGGCATGGAGATTCTTCGCCTCGTCCTGCTGTTCATCCACATCCTCGGCTTCGCCGCGTTGATCGGAGGCCTCGTCGTCCAGCTGGGTGTCGGAGACAAGGTCGTCAACTCAGCCATGCGTGACGGCGCCGGGACCGCCTTCGTGGCGGGGCTCCTCCTGGTCGGTGTCCTCGAAGCGGGCGACGGCGACGTCAACCACGCAAAGATCGGCGTCAAGCTGGTCATCGGTCTGGTCATCCTCGCCCTGGTGATGGCGAACCTGCGCAAGCCGAAGATCTCCGAGGGCCTCTTCTACGCGCTTCTCGCCCTCTCAGTGGTCAACGTCGGCGTCGCGATCTTCTGGTCGTCCGCCCACGTGTGAGCCCGGTCGGGTGAGCGCCGAGACGCTCCAGGCCGGTGGGTACTGCGTGCTCGGTGGCGGAATGAGCGCTGTCGGGGCCCCGTCGTAGGGTTGCGAACAGCATGAGTTCCTCATTCCCCATTCCCGGTCTCGAATCAGTCGAGCCTGCCCGCACGCCCTCCAACGAGGCGCTCCTGGCCGGCCTGAACGACCCACAACGGGCAGCCGTCGTGCACGCCGGTCCACCGTTGCTGGTCGTCGCCGGGGCGGGATCCGGCAAGACCCGGGTGCTCACCCGGCGGATCGCGTGGCTGATCCGCGAGCGCAAGGCTCACCCCGGGTCGATCCTCGCGATCACGTTCACCAACAAGGCCGCGGCACAGATGAAGGAACGCGTCGAGGACCTGGTCGGGAATCGGGCCCGGATCATGTGGGTCTCGACCTTCCACTCCGCCTGCGTGCGGATCCTGCGACGCGAGATTGCTGCGATCGATTTCGGAGGGAAGAGCTTCAAGTCCAGCTTCTCGATCTATGACGCCGCCGACTCCAAGCGGTTGATGACGCTGGTCTGCCAAGACCTCGACATGGATCCGAAGAAGTACCAGCCCCGCGCGGTCCTCAACTGGGTCTCCAACCAGAAGAACGAGCTCAAGGACGCCGACGAGGCGGCCAAGGACGCCCAAAACGGGTTCGAGCAGAAGTATGCCGAGGCCTACGCGCTCTACCAACGGCGGCTGCGCGATGCGAACGCCCTCGACTTCGACGACCTGATCATGACCACGGTCCACCTGTTCCAGGCGCTCCCCGAGGTTCGTGAGACCTATCGTCGACGGTTCCGCCACGTCCTGGTCGACGAATACCAAGACACCAACCACGCGCAGTACGCCTTGATCCACCAGCTCTGTGCGGAGGACCCCGAGGGGGACGTGCACGGCTTCGAGGGTGGCGGAGAGCGAATCGAGCCCGCCGAACTGATGGTGGTCGGTGACGCGGACCAGTCGATCTATGCGTTCCGCGGAGCCAACATCCGAAACATCCTCGCCTTCGAGGAGGACTTCCCCAACGCCTCCTCCATCCTGCTCGAGCAGAACTACCGCTCCACCCAGACGATCCTCAACGCCGCCAACGCAGTCATCGGCAACAACTCGGGACGCATGGAGAAGCGGCTCTGGTCCCAGGCCGGGGATGGCGCGAAGATCGTCGGGTACGTCGGCGACGACGAGCGCGACGAGGCGAGATTCGTCTCCGAGGAGATCGACAGGCTCACCGATGAGGGGCACGCCCGCCCCGGCGACGTGGCGGTGTTCTACCGCACCAACGCCCAGTCGCGGGTGTTCGAGGAAGTTTTCATCCGCACCGGCCAGCCCTACAAGGTGGTCGGGGGCGTGCGCTTCTACGAGCGGCGCGAGGTGCGCGATGCCCTTGCCTACCTGCGGATGCTGGCCAACCAGGCCGATGAGATCTCGCTGCGCCGGGTGCTGAACACGCCCAAGCGCGGTATCGGCGACCGGGCCGAGGCGTGCGTGGCGGCGTACGCCGAACGCGAGGGCGTCATCTTCTGGGAGGCGCTGCGCCGGGCCGACAAGGCGCCGGGTATTGCGACCCGTTCGCTCAACGCGATCCGCGGCTTCGTGGAGCTGATCGAGGAGCTCCAGTCGATGGTGGACGCCGGTGAACGTCCTGACGTGGTCCTGGAATCGGTGCTAGAGCAATCCGGCTACCTCGCCGGGCTCGAGGCATCCGACGACCCACAGGACGAGACCCGCGTGGAGAACCTTGCCGAGCTGGTCGCGGTCGCCCGGGAGTTCTCCGACGACCCGGTCGTTGCTGAGGACTCCGCGCCGGAGTCGCCCGGAGCTGACGGAGCAGAAGGGAGTCGCGACGCAGCGACGCCGACGCTCACTGACTTCCTCGAGCGGGTGGCCCTGGTGGCCGACGCCGACCAGATCCCTCCTCCCCCCGAGGAGGGCGAGGGAGGCGACGGGGCAGGCGACGGTGGCGACGACGGGGGCGTTGTCACGTTGA
>JAKDNC010000227.1 GCA_030452025.1 Nocardioides sp.
CACGACCGACGAGACCGAGGTACGCCGTCTCGCATTGCGGGTCGCCGAGGTCGGTGCGTCAGCGGCGGACTGCCCCGTGTCGGGCGGCTGCCACCGAGCAGCGAGCGGGAACATCTCGATCTTCGCCGGGTGCGCGCGACCCGTGTTCGAGCGTCTGCTCCCGGTGCTGAGCACGATGGGCCGCCACGTCCTGCACACCGGGCCCCTTGGCACCGCCTCGGTGCTCAAGGTGGTCACCAACTACCTGGCAACCGCCAACCTGGCCGCGCTCACGGAGGCCCTGGTCACTGCGGCCGGTGCCGGCATGGACCTGGCCACGACCTACGACGCGATCCGGATCTCCTCCGGGAGCTCGTTCGTCCACGAGACCGAGGGACAGGTGATCCTCAACGGCAGCCGCGACATCGGCTTCACCCTCGACCTGGTGGCCAAAGACCTTGGCCTGTTTCAAGCGGTGGCCGATCGTGCCGGGGTCCCGCTGACGCTGTCACCCCTCCTGGGTGGCCTGGTGGCCGACGCTATGGCCCACTACGGACCGCGGGAATGGTCACCGAACATCATCCGCGGGCTGGAGGAAGCGACCGGAATCGACATCCACGCTCCCGGCTTCCCGGCCCAGCTGGTCGACCTGGAGCTACCAGCCACCGGGGCCGAGGTGCCCACTCGCGAGTGAGGCTGGTCCGTGACCGAGACAGCAACAAGAACTGGTCTGCGGACATGCCCAAGCCAGGCACTCTTGTCCCGCTCAATGATCTCCGCTGAGCTCATGCACCCTGGTCGCCGTGCACACAAACACACCGAACTCGCGGTCGCTCTTGAGGATGGTCGTGGCGTCAACGAAGTTGACGTCAGCGAATCCGCTGCGAGCCAACTGCGAGGCAAGGCGTTGCCTGTCGAATCCGTGATGCCCGTCAAAGTCGACCTTGTCGGCGTGGAAGGCACCGTCAGGGTCCTCGTCAAGGTCCGCGATGGCCAACCGACCACCGTCAACCAGGAGCCCCGCCACGGACTGCAACAGTTGGTCCAGGTCCTGAACGTGGTGCAACGCCATGGAGCTCCACACCACGTCGTAGGCACCATCGAGCCGGTCCAGCGTCAGGTCTGCCTGGACCGCGCGTAGGCGGTCACTGAGCCCGGCCGTCTCGATCCGCTCCCGCGCGACCTTCACCATCCCGGCAGACGGGTCGGTCACCACCACTGAGGCGACCCGGTCAGCGAGCAAGATGCTCAACCGGCCGGTGCCACCGCCGACGTCAACAGCGCGCATGTGGGGGTTGAGGTTGACGGCCTCCCTGATGGTCTCGGCCACCGCCACCTGCCGCTTCTCGTGGCTGGGGTCGTCGTCCCAGGTCGCTGCCTCGTCGTCGAATCGCTTGTGTTCGTGCATGCGCCCAACCCTAGTCCCGACACTGCCCAGCCGAGACCGTCCGCCAGACGTGGTTGCCCTTGAGCTCTCAGGCGCCGCATGAGCAAGGATGGTGAGGTGACTCGACTCCACGACCCGCACCATCGCAGCTTCGCCTCTGACAACTACGCCGGTGTGCACCCCGAGATCCTTGCGGCGATCGCCGAGGCCAACGGTGGCCACCAGGTGGCGTACGGCGAGGATGCGTACACCGTCCGGCTTCAGCAGGTCATGAAGGACCAGTTCGGCAGCTCGACCGAGACATTCCCGGTGTTCAACGGAACCGGCGCCAACGTGTCCGCCCTCACCAGCATGCTCCCGCGCTGGGGCGCTGTCATCACGGCCAGGACCGCTCACGTCCACACTGACGAGAACGGCGCTCCTGAGCGGGTCAGCGGCCTCAAGCTTCTGACCGTCGACACACCAGACGGCAAACTCACTCCGGACCTTGTCGACCAGGAGGCGTGGGGCTGGGGTGATGAGCATCGGGCCCAACCTCTCGCGGTGAGCATCACCAACACGACCGAGCTCGGCACGCTCTACTCGGTTGACGAAATCGCTGCGATCGCTGACCACGCGCACTCAAGGGGCATGCACCTTCACTTGGACGGCGCCCGTATCGGCAACGCCGCCGCAGCGCTCGGGCTCACGTTCAGGGAGTTCACCACCGAGGCGGGCGTCGACGTCGTCAGCTTCGGCGGCACCAAGAACGGTCTCCTCTACGGCGAGGCGATCGTCGTCCTCAACCCGATGGCATCGGATGGTCTGTTGTTCCTGCGCAAGCTCAACATGCAGCTCGCCTCGAAGATGCGGTTTGTGTCTGCCCAGTTCCTCGCGCTGCTCAGAGACGACCTCTACCTGCGCTCGGCCACCCACGCCAACGCGATGGCCACTCGCCTCCGCGACAACCTCGAACGGCATGGCCTGCCGGGACTCGAGTTCACTCAGGACACGCAGGCCAATGCCGTGCTCGCCGTCCTCCCGCCCGGTGTCGCCGACGCACTTCGCGAACGCTTCCGCTTCTACGACTGGAACCCAGCCACCCGGGAGGTCCGGTGGATGACCGCCTTCGACACGACCGAAGAGGACGTCGATGACTTCTCCCAAGCCATCACCGCAGCGCTCACCTCGCGGTGACCTGCCTCCAGACACAGACAGGCTCCGCGACGTCTCCTCCGTCTCGAAGTCACACCTACAGGCAGCCCCGTTGCGTCCGACAAGCCGGGTAGACGCGCCGGGGCTGACGACTGTCGGTGGGTATGTTTGACGGGATGATGACGACTCCGGTGACGTTCCTTCTCTCCCACCACTTCGCCTCTGAGCTCCCCGAGCTGGCGCTGCCCTGGCAGGGTGAGGAGACCCCTGATCCGCAGATGCTGGTGCTCAACGAAGCCTTGGCCGCCGAGCTC
This sequence comes from Nocardioides sp., assembly GCA_030452025.1. GTDB lineage: Bacteria > Actinomycetota > Actinomycetes > Propionibacteriales > Nocardioidaceae > Nocardioides. Next base: position 2,815 of record JAKDNC010000227.1, read on the forward strand.
GGCCTGGACACGGGCGCGCTCCGCAGCCCGGAAGGCCTCGGCCTGATGACCGGCACGGTCGTGCCCTTTGATGCCAAGCCCGTCGCGCAGGCGTACGCAGGCCACCAGTTCGGCGGCTACGCGCCGCGGCTCGGCGACGGCCGCGCCCTCCTGATGGGCGAGCTGACCGACCGGGAAGGCCGGATCCGCGATTTGCATCTCAAGGGGTCGGGGCGCACACCGTTCTCGCGCGGCGCCGACGGCCGTGCCGCCGTCGGCCCGATGCTGCGTGAGTACGTCATGAGCGAGGCCATGCAAGCCCTCGGCGTGCCAACGACCCGGTCGCTCGCGGTGGTCGGCACCGGCCGGCGCATCCAGCGCGAGAGCGTCCTGCCCGGGGCCGTCCTCGCACGAGTCGCGAGCAGCCACCTCCGCGTCGGGTCCTTCCAGCTCGTGGCCGCGACCGACGACGTCGAACTGCTGCGGCGCCTCGCCGACCACGCGATCGAGCGTCACCACCCCGACACGGCATCAGCAGAGAACCCGTACCAGGCACTGTTCGAGGCCGTCGTCACGGCGCAAGCCGACCTCGTCGCGCGGTGGATGCTCATCGGCTTCGTCCACGGCGTCATGAACACCGACAACATGACGATCTCCGGCGAGACCATCGACTACGGACCGTGCGCGTTCATGGAGGCGCACGACCCCGCCGCCGTCTTCAGCTCGATTGACGTCGACGGCCGCTACGCCTACGGCAACCAGGCCGGGATCGCGGAGTGGAATCTCGCCCGATTCGCTGAGGCGCTCCTTCCCCTGTTCGACGACGACCGCGACCGCGCGGTGACCGTCGCGACCGAGTCTCTTGGCACCTACCGGGCAAAGTACCGGTCCAGCTACTCCGCCGGGCTGCGCGCGAAGCTCGGACTGCCCTCCGGACTGGACGACGCAGTCGTGGCCGAATTGAGTGAGAGCCTGTTCCAACTTTTCCACGTCAGCCGCGTCGACTGGACAACCGGCTTTCGCGCCCTCGGCTCGGCAGCTCGCGGCGATGCCGAACCGCTCCGTGGACAGTTCATCGACCTGCCAAGCATCGACGACTGGCTCAACCGCTGGCGTGCGCTCAACCCCGATCCGTCTGCAATGGACCGCGTCAACCCCGTCTACATCCCGCGCAACCACCTGGTGGAGGAGGCTCTCGACGCCGCAACGGCCGGTGACCTCGCACCCGTGCACCAGCTTCTCGAGGTCGTCCAACATCCGTTCGACGAGCGTTCCGGTCTCGAGCGCTTTGCCACGCCAGCCCCGGAAAGCTTCGGTCGCTACACCACCTATTGCGGCACCTGAGCAGATCACCGAGACCTCCGGATCCGACGTTGGGCAATTGGTGGCTCGCGCACGCCAGAGGTGTCCTACATCGGACTAGAGTGGAGCCCGGACCATGGACAGGGATGGCATGAATATGGACGAGAATCGAATCGTCGAGTTCCGCCGGCTTCACTCCGCTGGGTGCTTCGTCATGCCCAACCCGTGGGACCCGGGGAGCGCGCGGGCGTTGGAGCAGTTGGGCTTCAAGGCTTTGGCCACGACGAGTGCCGGCCTTGCCTGGACACTGGGTCGGGCCGACAACCAGGTCACTCGCGATGAGGTGCTCGAGCATCTCCGTCTCATCGCTGGCGCTGTGCAGGTGCCCGTGAACGCTGACTTCGAGTGCGGCTACGCGGTGGATCCTGCCGGGGTCGCGGCCAACGTGATGATGGCCGCGGATACGGGTATCGCAGGGCTCTCGATCGAAGACTCTTCCGGCGATGCCGCCGATCCACTCTTCGAGTTCGACCTGGCCGTGGAACGCGTTGCCGCCGCACGAGCAGCGATCGACGAGAGCGGCACAGGCATTGTTCTCACTGGACGCTCCGAGGGGTTCGTGTGTGGTCGACCCGACATCGACGAGACCATTCGCCGACTACAGGCGTACGCCGACGCCGGCGCGGATTGCCTCTACGCTCCGCGGATCGACAGGCGCGATCACGTCTCCGCGATTGTGGCAGCGGTGTCGCCGAGACCGGTGAACCTGTTGATCAATTCTCCATTTATCACCGTTGCGGAAGCGGCGCAGCTGGGCGTGCGTCGGGTCAGCGTGGGTGGCACACTCGCCCGCACCGCGTGGGGCGGATTCTTGAAGGCCGCCGCGGAGATCGCGGAGAGCGGGACGTTCTCGCAGTTCGAAGGTTTACCCAACGTCGATGCCCTGCTCGGTGGCTGAGAGGTGCGAGATGCTCTGCCGAACCACCCGGACGGCGGTGGGAGGGAAGGGTCTGCTGCACGATCAGGTGACCCCACACGCAGTCATCAGTCCAGCAATGTTGCTTAGGTTCTGTCGAAAAGCCTGGCACGAACTCACGGCGGAATGGGTCAGGTCAACCCGTCACCATCTCGTCGGCCAGACCTCAAAGCCGTCGCGGGGAGTTCGCGACCTCAACCGTTGAAGTCGGCGGCGTAGATCGGGTGATGGCTCGCGGTGGGATGCCGTTTGTCGCACGCGGTCCCCTCAAGGAGAGATGATCGTCCAGTGATCACATTCAACGACGTGTTGCGCGTTGGCGGAGTCGACCCGGCCAAGGTCAAAATGCTGCGCCACACCGTGAAGGGCAAGCAGATTCTCGAGGTTTGGCGCGCCGACCGAGCCTTGGCGGAGGGGTACCAGTGCCGGCAGAAGTCGACCTTCTTCGACGGGGTCACTCATGCAGCTTGTTTCCTGGTCAGTCCGGCCGGTGAGACCGTCTTCGGAGGCCTTTACCGAGTCGAGGGTTGGGCCTTGGCGACGCCCGGCGAGCCTCGTCCCCTCACCGGCGACCCGAGCGACCCGCAGGTTGCGATCCACCAACTCGCGCCGGACTCAGCCTTCGCACAGTACGAGGACAGGTTGGTCGTGCAGTGGTTCCTGGCCGGCAAGCACCCCGGCTGGTGGCAGTGGGCGCACAAGAACCCGAAGCCTATCGCGGAGATCGCGACCCAGCAGGAGCAGCCGTTCCCGAGCTGGCTGGAGTTTCGGTGCCCTGTCGACGATTTGGACGGCCTGCCGAGGACCTGGCGGGAGGTGCTCCGTTCGACGTCCGGCATCTACCTGCTCACCGATGCGACCGGCAAGCACTACGTCGGGTCTGCCAAGGGCGGCGACGGCCTTTTCGGACGATGGGCTGGCTACCGGAAAGGAAAGTCGGGTGGGAACGTCGGCCTCAAAGGTGCGACG
>JAKDNC010000228.1 GCA_030452025.1 Nocardioides sp.
GCGGCGTACCGGTTCCTCGATCTGGTCGGCGGCGACGATCGCCCAGTCCGGGTCGTCGTCGTAGTAGAGGACCTTCTCCAGGTCGATGGCGTCGATGTCTTCGTCGGGGATACCCAGCAGCCATTCGGAGACGCGCATCCAGTCTTCGTTCTGGTCGACGTCGATCTCGGCCATCGACAACACGTCGACCCATTCGCCGCCGTCGACGTCATACATGCCACGAGCTGCCATCTCCGACATCACGCGCAGCGCCCACTGGTCGTCGGACTCGGCGACCGTCCCCTCGTCGTCCCGGTAGGTATAGCGTTCCTGCAGCCGCTGGGGCAACCACAGCAACGGGTGCCACATCATTTCCGGTCGCACCTGCGACCACCGATGACGGTCAGCCCCGTCCTCCTCGTCGTCGTCAGCAATGTCGTCGATGTCCTCTTCCTCTGCCGTCAGGTCCACCGGGGTCGGCGCCGGGGCGTCATACCGAGGGATCGGCAGCGTCACCAACGGTGAGTCGACCACCGCGACCAGGTCGAGCCCGAGGGCGCTGATGAACTTCTGTCCCTGAAGCATCCGATCGACCGGTGAGGCGGGAAGGATCAGCGCCTCACCGGGGGCCGCGTGGGAGGTGGCGCTGCGGTACTTCACACCTTCAAGTCGTGTCATCGCTGTGGCTAACTCCTCTTCTGATACCCGGAAGGGCCGAACAGGTCCTCACACAAGCCACACGTGGTGCCGCAGCGGGAGGAACCCACCCCTCTTGTTGGTTGGTTGCCTTACGCCTCGAAGTCGTTACGTCGCCGCAGACCCATGAACAGCATCCAACCGGCCACCCCCAGCGCACCGGTCGTGCCGATCGACCACAACGCCACCTCGGCGACCCTGTTGTCACCGCCGTCGCCGGTGCCGTCGCCGTTGCCGTCGTCCGCCTGCTGCCGTGTCCCGTCGACTGCGTGCCACCCTTCGTCCGGTGAGGTGTTCCCCGCTTCGCCACGGGGCTGCTCGATGATGCGGGCCCGCTTCTCGTTGGCCTCCGGGATCTGGGTGGTCCCGAACAGGTCCTCAACCAACGTCGGCAGGCTCGTCGACCCAGGGTCGTCGGGGTCGAACGTGGGAGGCGGGATCCCGGGCTCGCCCGTGTCCGGGTTGCCGCCAAGATCGTCCCCATCGTCCTCGCCGTCACCGGGACCATCGGGGTCATCTGGGTCAAGCGGCTCAGCGATCGGTCCATCACCAGGGCCGGGCTTCTCCGGCTCCTCAACGGGCGGCTTCTCCGGATCCTCCGGCGGGGTGACCTCACCGCCGCCCACGACTGTGAACGAACACTGGCCAGTGTTGGTCTCGCCTTCGCTGGTGTGCTGGGTGGTCTCGATGGTCCACCGACCCGGGGAGGTCGTCGGAACCGGGAAGGACCACGAGGCAGTCCCCCGCTCCCCCAACGGGATGACGAGCCCGGCCATCGCGAGTCCGTCGGGACCGATGGCGACGATTTCGGCGGGTGTGCCGTCGGGGGTGAACCCACTCAGGTTGACCGTCTGGATTGCCGACTCGCTGTCACGGATGATGCTGCGGGTGCAGGTCGTGCGGGGGGTGGCCGCATAGATTTCCAAGGTGAGCCACTGGGAAGCTTGGGTGCCGGTGGTGGAATCGACGAACACCGTCCAGTCGCCAGGGGCTGTGCTGGCGTCGGTGGGGATGGCGACTATGAACTTCCCGTTACTGTCGACGGTGAGCCCTGAGCGGCTGATGGTCGCTCCGTCGGGGCCGGTGAGGGTCAAGTCGACCCTGGTGTCGGGATCCCAGCCGACACCGGTGATGGTGATGTCGGAGAACTGCATGGTGTTGGGTGCGTCGACCATGGGCCGCTCCTGGCCGTCGTTGTCGCTGACCACGAGCTGTGCGGCCGCGGAGCGGTCACCTTGGTAGGCGACGACGGTGTAGTCGCCTCCGGGCTCGATGTTGGCGGGCAGGGCGCAGGAGAATGAGACGGGGTTGGTGTTCATGTCAACGCCGCAGGTGGTGACCGTGGATCCGGTCGCTGTGAGCACGTCGACCCGGACCGGCTCGTTGGGGTCGGCGTTGTCGATGTTGCCGACCACGGTGGCGCCAGGGGCGACGACGTGGTCGCTGAGGGTGACCTCGAGTGGGCCGGTCACAGCGGCTCCCTGGAACTGCTGCTTCGTGTCCGGAGTCTTCTCCTTGGGAGCGGCGTCCTTCGGGGCCTCTTCCTTCGGGGGCTGCTCAGGCTCCGGCTGCTCCTTCGGGGCCTGCCCCTTCTTCTGCACAGCATCTTCCTTGGCGCCATCAGTCGACTTGCTGACCTGCACCTCCCCGCTTTGGAGGGAGTCGGCATGCGCAGTCGAGGGAAGCATCACGGGCGCGACGCTCAACACGCCGGCTGTCGCAGCACCAACGCAATACTTGCACCAGGATCGACGTTCACTCCTGTGCTGGCCACGGTTACGGCTCGACATCCCCGAACTCCCTTGCGCTGATGATGGGTGCTTGCAATTCACCATGCCGTAGAACCCACCCCCTCGGTTCCACTCAGCCCCAATGTCGCCTCTAGGAGGCGACACCGTCCCCCCGGTTACCGGTGCCCACGATCTGGTTCACCTTCCACCCGGCCTGTGTCAACGTCGCCGTCACAAACATCGACATCGACGACTTCGGTGTGGTCCAGTCGGCACCGGCTTTGCGGATCGAGGTCTGGTAGGTGACGGTGAAAGTCCACCGGCCGGGACCGTTCGTATGCATCCCTGACGGCTCCACCGACTCGACCGTCGTCTTCGTCTCCCGCTGCTGGTCGACCACGTCCCGCTGCCAGTAGCTGGGGTCATCGTGCCCGAACTGCTCGTTGAGGGAGTCGATGAACCCGGCGGTGGCGTACGGCTTCAACCTGTCCACCCACGCCAACGCGTCGTCATCGGTGTAGGAGTATTCGGTGTAGGCAACGATCGCGTCGGATGCCACCTGCCTGGCGTCCTCCGGCGGACCATTCGGGTCCTCGCCTGAGGGGGATTCCGAGCTGGTCGGTACCGGTTTCACCGCCTCATCCTCGGGTTCCTCCTCGCCGCCGGTGAACACTGCGACCAGCAGGGCGACCAGCACGGCCACCACGGCGAGCCCGACGATGAAGACCGCCCGGGCGGTCTTCTCGTCTGTTAAGTCGATTCGCATATCGGTGTTCACACTTTCTGTTGCGAGTCAGCTTTGCTGACCCGTCGGATTCCGACAATGTCGTCCTCCATCTCCGACAGGGGCGCGATCTCCACCCCGGTGCTGGGGTTGGCGGCATGCACGACCGACGGCACCCCGTTGCGTTCCCCGATGTAGATGGATACGTGGCTGACCGGGCTGTAGTAGAAGATCAGGTCACCGGGCTGCAGTTCTTCCTTCGACACCTGCTCCCCCACTTGCGACTGGGTGATCGAGGTCATCGGCAATTCGATACCGATCTTCTGGAACGCCCGGTACACCAGTCCCGAGCAGTCGTAGTGAGTCGGCCCCAACCGCAAGTTCTGTGCCTGCGAGTAGCCCTTGCCGACCTGCTTGATCGCCCACTGGATGGCCCGGTTCGTGTCGACCCCGGATCCGATGGTCGCTGTCACCAGTGGGTGGTCGGATTCGTTGCCGTTCGTGGACTGGTCGACGTTCCAGTTGGCCAGGTTGAGGTCCTTGTCGGCGAAGATGAAGTCGACGCCGCCCCACCTGTCCGGGTTGCAGCCGGCGCCTCCGGAGGCGGGCACGAGCCCGCAGAATGACGGGCGTTTCTCGTTCATGTCTCCGGTCAACAACACCGAAGCCCCTTGAGACTGCAGTTTCTTGATCTTGCGCAGTTCGGCTTGTCGGGCCCGCTTGCGCCACTGCGACTTGTTCCCGCCCTTCTCATTGGACGGGTTGTGCACGTTCATCACGGTGACTGTCTCGCCGCTGGTGTTCTGCAGCGTCACGATCGGCAGATGCAGCCACCGCGACTGGTAGCGCACCTTCAGCTCATCCGTCGACACCTTCGTCCAGGCGTCCTTGCGCCAGGCGATGGCGTTGAACATCGTGTTGCCGTCGCGGAACCGGTTGTTGGGGGTGGCCCGGTGCACTTCCCACTCACCGGTGCCGGTGATCGTCTCGGCCTGGATGTTCTCCATTTCCTGCAGCCCCACGACCGTCACGTTCTGAGCGTTCAGCTTCCCCAACGCGTCGCGCATCCGCTGTGCCCCAGGCGCCAGTCCAGCGTTCTTGCCACCCGGCGCACTGTGGTGTGCGCCCAACGCGTTGAACGACGCCACCGTGTAGCTGCCTTCCACATCCGATGCGTTCTGCGGCCCGCACATTGGGTTTCCCGATGTCTGGGCGATCCCCGCTTTGCCTCGGACCAAGTTCAGCAACTCCGCCGCCGCGTCCTCCCACGGGGCGTACTTGCCCGGGAAGGCAGAGACCTGCACGTCCTGGGCGGCCTCCCCCTTGGACATCGACTCCCAGCCGGGGTGGTCAAGCAGGCCCATCGGTGACCCGCCGTTGGGGCCCTTCGGCCCACCAAGGAACGCCGACGCCCCATATGCCGGGTCCAGCAACTGCGTCGGTGTGCCCCAACCGCTCTGGGGACGCTGCTGCCACAACCCGACCGAGTCATGGTCGGAGCCGATGGCCCCCTTCGGGTATTCGTGCCCGATCGTCTCCGGATACACGGTGGACGCGTAGTTCTGCCAGCCGCCTTCGGGGAACGGGGTCATCAGCATGATGATCAGTGCGTCGTCGCTGACACCCATTCCGCTGCCTTTGGCGACCGCCTCGGCGGCGAAGCCCAGCTGGACTCGGTCGAGGGTGATCTCCTCACCGGTGGCGGCCGTCGCTGTCCACGATTGCGGCAGTTGACCGGCGCCCGAGCTGGTGCCGGCCGGTACCGCACCGGAGCCGGCGCCGCTGCCGGCCACCTTCCCCGCCTTGGTCTCACCCAGGCGGATTCCCTGATCGTTCATGAACGGCACCGGGTCGATCGGCTCCTCGCCGCGCTCCACCATGAAGTGCAGGTGCGGGCCGGTCGAGTACCCCTCGGAGCCGACTTCACCGACCTGTTCGCCGGCCCCCACCTGCTGTCCGTCGGTGACCGTGACCTTCGACATGTGCCCGTACTTCGTGACGATGCCGTCACCGTGGTCGATGACGACCAGGTTGGCCATGGTGTACGACGACCACTCCTCGTGGACCACCTTCACGGTGCCCGATCCGGCGGCAAACACCGGGGCTCCGGCCGGGGCACCAATGTCGGTCCCATCGTGCAGGCTCCACTCGTGACGAGTCGGGTGGAACCGCATCCCGAACTCGCTGGAGACTGATCCGTCGGCGGGGTTCGCCCAGCCCGAGCTGCCGCCTCCGGTGCTGACTTGCTGCACGCCGGGGGGACACTCCAGCTCGTAGTTGCCCAATGCCCACGTCTGCGCGAGGTTGAAAACCTCCTCGGAGCGTTCCGGGTTGCCGGCCAGCGGCAGCGTCTTCAATGCCCCCGTCCAGATGTCCCGTACGTGGGCGGCGGTTCCGGCCAGGTCTCCGTCGTTGCTGTTGATGTACCGGAGGTCGAGGCCGTTGGAGTCGGCGCCTGCGTCGAGTTCCACTTCGGTGGCCTTGTAACCGTCCACATGGAGCGCCAGTCGGTTCACGAACCATTCGATGGTGCCCGCCACGTCACCTGTCTTCACCAGCTTCTTCAGCGCCGCCGGAGCCTTCGACATGTCGACCCCTGCCCAGCCTTCGCCGGCGACGGGCCCTCCCTGGCCGCTGTCAGCGGTGCCTGGTTGCGGGTCCTGCTGCCCCGGCTTCTTCTCCTGCTGCGGGGGGTACGAGCTCGGCGGCTTCGGGGGCTCAGGCACTTCCGTGTCCGGGGCACCCGACTCGGCGGCTGCATCCTCAGCGGTCTTCCGCACCGCAGCCACAACCTGCCAAGGCACTTTGGTGCCGGAGGTAGCACCGGCGTACCCCTGGATCTCCCTCTCGCTGACCCCGTTGATCCCCGCGGCAGAAACCGACTTGTCGGCCTGTCC
>JAKDNC010000229.1 GCA_030452025.1 Nocardioides sp.
TGTTGACCAAGGCCGGGATCGGTCGCGCGGATGCGTTCGCCGCCGTGTCCAGCGGTGACAACTCCAACATCATCGCGGCCCGTGTGGCGCGCGAGACGTTCGGCATCCAGCAGGTCGTCGCCCGCATCTACGACCCGGGCCGTGCCGAGGTCTATCAACGACTCGGCATCACCACGGTGGCCACCGTCAAGTGGACCGCCGACCAGGTGCTGCGCCGGATCCTTCCGGCCGGCGCCGAGCCCGACTTCCGTGACCCGTCCGGGACGATCCGCGTCGACCAGTTCGCCGTCCCCGAGGGCTGGATCGGCCAGCGGGTCCAAGACCTGCAGGACCAGGCGAAGGTGCGGATGTCGTGGATCGACCGCCTGGGCGAGGGCATGCTCCCGACCCGGGACACCGTCCTGCAGGAGGGCGACAGACTGCACGTCGTCATGCGCGAGGAGAATGCCGCAACGGCCTACGCCGTGATCGAGCACGGCCCGGAGGAGGACTGATGCGCGTCGCCATCGCCGGAGCAGGAGCGGTCGGTCGCTCCATCGCCCGGGAGCTCATCGACAACGGACACGAAGTCCTGCTGATCGACAAGAAGGCCGAGTCGATCAAGCCCGACCAGGTTCCTGACGCCGAGTGGCTGCTCGCCGACTCGTGTGAGCTCAGCTCGCTCGCGGAGGCCCGGCTCCAGCACTGCGACGTGGTGATCGCGGCCACCGGCGACGACAAGGCGAACCTGGTCACCTCACTCCTGGCGAAGACGGAGTTCGGCGTGCCCCGCACCGTCGGCCGGGTCAACCACCCCAACAACGAGTGGCTCTTCACCGAGGCCTGGGGCGTCGACGTCAACGTCTCGACCCCACGGATCATGTCCGCACTGGTCGAGGAGGCCGTCTCCGTCGGCGACCTGGTGCGGCTGTTCACCTTCCGCAGGGGCAACGCCAACCTGGTGGAGATGACGCTGCCCGACGACTCCCCTTTCGTCGGCAAGCCGACCGGGCTGGTGCCGTGGCCGGAGAACTGCGCGCTGGTCACCATCCTGCGCGACGGGCAGGTCTACACGCCCAGCGGCGAGCAACCGATCGAGTCCGGGGATGAGCTGCTCTTCGTCGTCGGCGCCGAGGTCGAGGAAGAGCTCGAGCACCTGCTCGCGCCCTCGACGACCCGTCGTACCTGATCAGTCGGGCTCGACCGGGGTTGCGTTCCGGGCGAGCAGCCAGACCATGAGTCCGAGCGAGGCCAGCTGCAACGGCCAGCCCATGATGATCTTGGCGATGCCCAACGCCGCGACGGCGCTCTGCGGATCCATCGACCCACCGGTGCCGGCCAGGTAGAGCGGCGCCTGCGCGACGACCCGGATCACGCAGGGCGCGACGAGCACCCAGGTGAGCCGGGTGCAGAGCTTGACGATCTGCGGGTCCTTGCGCCACTCGGAGACATCGCCAGTGACGCTGCCGACCATGAATCCGACGACCGGCCACCGGACCAGGTTCGAGAACGACAACAGGGCGGCATAGGCCGCGTTGTAGAGGATTCCCGGCAGGAAGTAGGCCAACGCCTGGTCGTTGGCGTCACCCCCGGCCCGCGCAGCGCGCAGGGCGAAGGCGGCACCGATCCCGATGCCGACCAGCGCGTTGACCACGAACTGCACCGAGGAACGCTGCACCAGCCGCAGGACGAGGGCGAGGATGGCTGCAGCCAGGCTGACGATCAGCGCGAGCCGCAGCTCCTTGGTGGCCAGGAAGGTGACGGTGAACAGGATCGTGGGGACAGCGGCCTCGAGCATGCCCCGCCGACCACCCAGCGCGGTGGCCAACTGCTTGCGCACGAGCGCCTCGACGGTCTCCTGTGTCGGCTGGGTCACGGGGGTGCTCAAAACTCCAACTCGTATTTCGGGTTGTAGATGACGCGGATCTGGTTCTGCACATTGATCCGACCCTCGACGGTCAACGACCGGCCGGGGCTGATGCCGGTGATCCGGCGACGACCGAGCCAGATCACGGTGATCACGCCGGTGCCGTCGTCGAGCTCCGCCTCGAGGGCGGGTACGCCGCCCCGCGGGCGCAGCGTGACGGTGCGCAGCCTGCCCGAGATACGGACCCGCTCGCGATCCGGGGCGTTCTCGATCGTCATCTGTCCCGGCGACGCATAGGTCTCACGCAGATCGCGCTCATTCTGGTCCGCGCTGTTCGCCCAGTTGCTCAGGGTGCGTCGAAAGCGTCCCCTCGCCTTGCCCTCGGCCATCGCCTCAGGTCGCCGAATCAGACATCCGGCGAGCCTGCGGCGGCAGCTCGATCGGGAGCGGCTCGCCGGGCGCCATCGGGGAGTCGCCACGACGCACGACGATCTTCTCCACCGCGTCCTCCCATGCATCGGCCTGCTCCGGCTCGACGGCCGGGCGGCCCAGGAAGGTCGCGCGCAGGAACCAGCGGGGGCCCTCGATGCCGGCGATCCGCGAGGGCTGGGTCGAGCTCTTCCCGTCGGGAGTGCGGACCACCGCCTGGCAGACCAGCTCGGTGCCGTGCCGACCCTCACGCTCGGTCGCCGTGCCACCCTTCTGGGCGGTGTCTGCGGCGATCTCCTTGCGGACGTCATCCCACAGGCCACCGGACCGCTGGGCGGCGAAGGCGCGGACCTCGACGGCGCCGGTAGGCCCGGCGACGAGCACGCTCTGGACCTCGCCGGTCTTCTCGTCCACCTGCAGCCGGAGCTCGAGACCCTCGGCTGGCGCGATCAGCATTCCGCCGAGGTCGACCCGCTCCACGCCGTCGTTCTCCACGTCGACGTCGGCGATGTCGAAGGGACCGGTCGCGGGCTCCTTCTCCTCCGGCGCGTCCGAACCGGCCAACGCATCGGCGGCAGGTGACTTGCGTCCGAACTTCACAACGAACTCCTCTTGGCATCTGTGGTGGCGAAACCACCCGTGGAACCGTAGCCCCCCGCTCCACGAACGGAACCATCGAGACCGTCGGTCTCGACGAACTCGGCCCGCTCGAAGCGTTGGACGACGAGCTGGGCAATCCGGTCGCCGCGGTGCAGGGTGACCGCCTCGCGCGGGTCCAAGTTGACCAGGAGGACCTTGATCTCTCCGCGATAGCCGGCGTCGATGGTGCCCGGAGAGTTCACGATCGAGATGCCGTGCCGGGCCGCGAGACCCGAGCGCGGGTGCACCAGTGCGACGTGCCCCTCCGGGAGCGCCAGCGCGACCCCGGTCGGCACCAGCGTCCGCTCCCCCGGCTCCAGCGTGATGTCGACCGTCGTCATCAGGTCGGCACCCGCGTCGCCGGGGTGGGCGTAGACGGGCATCGGCAGGTCTGCGTCGAGGCGCACCAGTGGCACCCGAACGGGGGGAACTGACATGACACCGACCCTACTCGCGTCCACAGCGCGACCGGATGCAAGGCTTGCCCCCGTGGAATACGCCGAACGTCTCACCGTGCCGCTGCGCTGGTGGGTGCAGGGAACGATGCTGGTGGCCTCATTGTGGCTCGCAGTCGCGGTGGCCCTTCCCTCCGCCCTTGCGTCGGCCCTGATTGCGTTGGCCGGAATGGCGTTGATGACTGCCGCGTTCCTCACCTACGGCTCGGCGCGCGTGTGCGTGGTCGACGGCGAACTCCGGGCCGGACGCGCCCACATCGCCGTCGGGCTCCTCGGTGCGGCCGACCCACTTGATGCCGAGAGCACCCGTCTCGTCGCGGGTCGTGATGCCGACGCGCGGGCCTACCTGATGCTTCGCCCCTACCTGAAGCAGTCGGTCCGGGTGGCAATCGAGGACCCCGACGATCCGGCGCCGTACTGGCTGGTCTCCACGCGTCACCCCGAGCGGCTGGCGGCGGCTCTCGGCGAACATGCTCTAGGCTGAAATCCACGTCCACCCCTCAGGAGGAACTGATGTCGAAGGCATGGTCAGCCATGTCGCTCGGTGCCGCGCTCGGCAGCGCCACCATCGCGAAGAAGGCACTCAACGGCGGCTGGAAGAAGGCAACAGGCAAGGAGCCCCCGAGCAATCCGGCCGACCCCGACATCGATCTGTGGGAGGCCATTGCGTGGGCAGCCGTCAGCGGCACGCTCGTGGCCATCGTGAAGATGCTCGCCACCCGCAAGGCGGCCAGCTACTACGCGAAGTCGACCGGGCACCTGCCTCCCGAGCTCCAGGAAGACCACAAGGAGTCATCGGCAGGCGTCCACGACTGACCCTCCGCACCCGGACAGCACACGAGGGCCCCAAAACCGGCGGGTTTCGGCCCACCGGGGCTGTGCGGAGAACGGCGGGAAGATGAAGCGTCAGATGCAGTCCTTGCAGATGAGCTTCTTCGCGTCCGCGAGCTGGCTGCGGTGGTGCACCAGGAAGCAGCTCATGCAGGTGAACTCGTCGTCCTGGCGCGGCTTGACCTCGACCGCGAGCTCCTCGTGGGAGAGGTCGGCCCCGGGCAGCTCGAACGCTTCAGCCGCCTCGGCCTCGTCCTCGTCCACCTTGCCCGAGTTCTTGTCGTGACGACGAGCCTTGAGCTCTTCAATGCTCTCTTCACTCTGGTCTTCTTCGTTCTTGCGTGGTGCGTCGTAATCGGTCGCCATCGAGTTCTCCAGTCAATCAACTGCGGGTCGCGTCGTCGCCTGTGGTGCGCTTCGCCCGGCGCAGATTGTGCACCATCAGAAGGGTTTCTGCACGCGCATTCCACACGACGTGTTGCTACCAACCAACACCGGGGGTGGACTATTCCCCGGTCGACCCCTCAGAATGCGCCAGGAAACCGCTCGACACGACGGCGGAACGGAACTCCGCGAACCGCCCCCGGGTGGCGCAGATCAGGGTTTCCCGGCCACTGCTCCCGAGGGTCAGCTCGGTCCGGGCGCCGGCCTCCCGGGCGATCAGCGCACCGGCCGCGTGGTCCCAGGCGGAGACGCCCTCCTCCACGTAGGCATCGGCACTGCCCTCCGCGACGTGGCACAGATCGAGCGCACACGAGCCGAGCCGCCGGATGTCACGCACCTGCGGAAGCAGGCGCGCCCACGATGCGGCCTGGCGGCGGCGCACCTCCTCGACGTAGTTGAACCCGGTCAGCACCAGGCACTCAGCCAACGGGCCACTCTCGCGCACCGAGAGCCGCTCGCCGTCCCGGAAGGAGCCTCCGCCATGCTCGGCGGCGTACTCCACCCCCGTGGCGACGTTGAGCACGACGCCGGCCACCACCTCGTCGTCACGCTCGGCGGCGATGGACACGGCGTACTGAGGGATCCCGTAGAGGAAGTTGACGGTGCCGTCGATCGGGTCCACGACCCAGCGGACGTCGGAGCTCCCCTCCACGCCGTTGCCCTCCTCGCCGAGGAATCCGTCGTCCGGCCGGGCGGTGAGGAGCCGGTCCCGGATCAACTCCTCGGAGTCACGATCGGCCTGGGTGACGATGTCGACGGGGCTGGACTTGGTCGCCGCAACGGTGATGCCAGCCCGCCGCCGGTCAGCGATCAGCTCGGCCGCCTCGCGGGCGACCAGACGGGCGAGGTCGACCAGCTCGGTCACCCGCCCACCCCACCGAGCGTCGGGAGGTCGACCCGCGGGTTCGGGCAGCAGCCCACCGCGCAGCGGTCCCAGCAGGCGGGCAGCTCACCTTCGGCCGGACGGGCGAGGTTCTCCCCGCGCTCGGCCGCGGCGCGCTCGAGGAGCAACTCGCGGACCATGGCAACGAACCGCGGGTCGATCCCGGCCGTCGCCGCGCGGACGAACGGGAGCCCCACCTTCTCCGCCGTCGCTGCGGCCTCGGTGTCGAGGTCGAAGGCGACCTCCATGTGATCGGAGATGAAGCCGATCGGGATGACGACGACGGCCGGAGGGCCGTCGGTGGCCAGCGACTCGAGGTGGTCGTTGACGTCCGGCTCGAGCCACGGGGTGTGCGGTGAGCCGGAGCGGGAGCAGAAGACGAGGTCGTGGGCGAACCGGTGCCCGGTCTCGAGCCGCACCCGCTCGACGATCTCCCTCATCAGCGACGTGTGCTGCTCGACGTAGGCCCCACCGTGGGGGCCGCTGGTGT
>JAKDNC010000230.1 GCA_030452025.1 Nocardioides sp.
CTCACCCGCGCACTCACCGGCCTCGCTCGCCGTCGCTCCGTAGCGGGCTCCGTGCAGGCCGAGCTCGTCGAGGCCCGGCGCTTCGAGTCGGCGGTAGGAGACGCCGGTCGCGACCAGCACCGCCCGCGCCTCGATCTCGCCGGCCCCTTCGAGCTGCACCGCCCGGACCGGGCCTCGACTCTCGAAGCCGACGACGTCACGTGCGAGCACCATCTCGGCCCCGAACCGGGAGACCTGGGCGACCGCCCGATGGGTGAGGTCGGCTCCGGTCAGTCCCTTGGGGAAGCCCAGGTAGTTCTCGATCGCGGCGCTCTGGCCGGCCTGGCCTCCGGGAGCGTCACGCTCCACGACGACCGTGCTCAGCCCCTCGGAGGCGGCGTACACCGCTGCGGCGAGTCCGGCCGGGCCGCCGCCGACGATGCACAGGTCGTACAACGGCTGCTCCGCCCGGGTGCGCAACCCGAGCGTCTCCGCGAGGGCCAGCGTGGTCGGCGTACGCAACGTCTCGTGGTCGGGGACCAGCACCAGTGGCAGCTGGTCGACGTCGACGGCGGCCAGGTCCAGCAGCTTCTGCGCCTCCTCGTCGCGCTCGACGTCGAGCCAGCGGTAGGGCACGTGGTTGCGGGCCAGGAACGTCTTGATCTCGTGGCTGCGGTCCGACCAGCGGTGGCCGACCACCCGGACCCTCGCGGTGTCGTCGGGATGCTCCTCGGACCAGTCGTCGAGCAGGTCGTCGATCACCGGATACAGGTGCTCCTCGGGCGGATCCCAGGGCTTGAGGAGGTAGTAGTCGAGCCCGATGTCGTTGATCGCGCGGATCGCGACATCGGTGTCGGCGTACGCCGTGAGCAGCAGCAGCTTGGCCTCGGGGCTGTGTTGGCGCACCTGGGCCAGCAGCTCGATCCCGGTCATCTGCGGCATCCGCTGGTCGGAGGCGACCAGGGCGACCTGCCGATCGCGAAGGACCAGCTCGGCGAGGGCGGCGAGGGCGGCGGGTCCGGAGGTGGCGCGGATGATGCTGTAGTCGCCGCCGTAGCGCGAGCGCAGGTCGCGGGCGATGGCGCGGGAGACACCGGGGTCGTCGTCGACCGCCAGAATTGCCGGTTTCGCCATCGGAGCACCCTCCAGGAGCCGCCGACTGTGACAGTACCGACGCTCCTGCACACCGGGGTGCTGCGTCGACCGACATCCCCAGATCAGGGGATCGGTCAGCGGCTGGCCATCCACTGGAACCAGGAGTCCAGCACACCGCGGGTCTCGGGCGTCGCCGAGATCTCGCCGAGCTGGGTGGTCGTTGTCCACCGGAAGGAGGTGTGCTCACTGGACAACCGCACGTCTCGGCCGCTCAACGGCATCAGCCAGATCCAGATCCAGGCCCTGCACAGCCATTCGGCTACCACCGTGAAAGAGGGAGGCTAGAACACCTGTCGGCGCGAGCCCAGTGCGCGGCCAAACCGCTCCAGGCCGACCGTCGATGCCTTCGGCCACGGTGGTCAACCATCCCCTCCTGCGCGCTACATTGCAGACTCTTGCTCAGCAGCAGCGGAAGGAGCCGAGCCCGTGTGCTTCTCCCCGGAGATGGATGCGACTGCGGGGGTGGTCGTCACCCTCATCGGCGTCGACACCCTCCGGCGCGTCAAGACTCGCAACCAGATCGCGCTTGCGGCGCTGCCCGTGCTCTTCGGGGTCCACCAGCTCGTCGAGACCTTCGTCTGGCTCCAGCTGCAGGGACATGTGGCCCCCGGGATCGGTGACATCGCAGCGTGGATCTATCTCCTGATCGCCATGGTGGCCGTGCCGGTGGCCGTGCCGTATGCCTTCCTGCGCCTCGGCAGCGGCAGGTGGCCGCGGCTCGACCTGGCATTTGTGCTGGCTGGCGCAGTGGCAGCCGCCGCCCATGCCTACGCGCTCCTGGCCGAACCCCACCGCCGCATGATCGAAGGGCACCAGATCAGCTACCTCGTCCACCTGCCGATGGATTCGTTCACCCTGCCCCTCTATGTGATCGCGGTCTGCGGCCCCGGACTGGCGGCTCGCTCGCGGATCCTGCAGGCCTTCGCGGTGGCGAACCTGGTCGGGGTCGTCACCCTGGTCGCGCTGAACCAGAACGGTGTGATCTCCCTGTGGTGCGTGTGGGCGGCGCTCACCAGCGTGCTGATCAACCTCTACATCCGCGGCTTCCGACTGCCGCTGAGCTCAAACGTGCTCACGGGGACGAGCCGGTGAGCGGGCTCGTCTGACCTCGAGCACGCTCAGCCACCGCCGGCGGGGAGCGCCTCGAGCATGACCTCCGGGTTGTCGCGGGCCGTCACGCCCGCGCGCCACTTGTCGGTGAAGATCGCCAGGTGGGTTCCGTCGGCGCGCTGCAGCACCTCGACACCTCGTGCGCCCTTCAAAGCTTCGGCGCCGGCGGCATCGGTGCGCCGCGCCACTTGGTAGTCGAGCTGAGAGAGGCGAATCGGTGAGTTGAACTCGTGGGTCATCCGCTCCTGCACGACCTCGAACTGCATCGGGCCCACTGCCGCCAGGACCGGACTCTGGTCACCGCGCAGGTCGGAGCGCAGCACCTGGACGACGCCCTCCTGGTCGAGCTGCTCGATGCCGCGACGGAACTGCTTGTAGCGACCGATGTCGGACGCGGTCGCGGTCATGAAGTGCTCGGGGGCGAAGGTCGGCACCGGTGGGAACTCGATGGGGCCGCCGTCGTACACGGTGTCGCCCACCCGCAGTGCTTGGGCGTTGACGAAGCCCACGATGTCTCCGGGGTAGGCGTGCTCGATCGAGGTGACCTCGCGACCGAAGACGGCCTGGGCGTACTTCGTGGCGAAGGGGCGTCCGGTCGACGCGTGTGTGACGACCATGCCGCGCTGGAACGTGCCCGACACGATGCGGGCGTAGGCGAGGCGGTCACGGTGCGCGGCGTTCATCCCGGACTGCACCTTGAAGACGAAGGCACTGAAGTCATCGTTGACGTGCCGTGGCGTGCCGTCCACTCCGGCGACGGTCCCGGGGGCGGGGGCGATCTCGAGCAACAGGTCGAGCAGCGGCGCGACGCCGAAGTTCTGCAGGGCGCTGGCGAACATCACCGGCGTCGTCTCCCCGGCGAGGAAGCGTTGCTGGTCGTGGTCGGCGTCGTCGGCCGAGAGCAGCTCGTGCTCCTCGACGGAGTCGGCCCACACGTCGGCGTCGCCCGGCTCCACCTCGGCGGCCGGCATCCGGCGCTCGGGTGCCCGGGTGGCGCCCCCCGCCGTGCGGGTGTACTTCACGAAGTCCCCGGTACGCCGGTCGAGGACGCCGCGGAAGTCTCCGGCCTCGCCGACCGGCCACGTCAGCGGTGTGGGGCGCAACTTGATCTGCTGCTCGATGAGGTCCATCAGCTCCAGCGCCGCGAGGCCCGGGCGGTCCCACTTGTTGATCACCGTGATCACCGGGATGCCCCGCAGGGCGCAGACCTTGAACAGCTTCAGCGTCTGCGGCTCGAGGCCCTTGCCGGCGTCGACCAGCATCACGGCGGAATCGACCGCGGAGAGCACACGGTAGGTGTCCTCGGAGAAGTCACTGTGCCCAGGGGTGTCGACCAGATTGATCACGTGGTCGCGGTATTCGAACTGCAGCGCGGCCGAGGTGATCGAGATGCCGCGAGCCTTCTCCATCGTCATCCAGTCCGAGACGGTGACGCGCCGGTTTCCCTTGCCGTGCGTGGCACCGGCCTCGGTGATCACGCGGGCGTGGAGGGCGAGGGCTTCGGTGATTGTGGACTTGCCGGCGTCAGGGTGGCTGATGACGGCGAACGTGCGGCGGGGGCGTTTGTCGGACACTCCCCGAAGGTACCGGTCGGGCCCTCGAGGACGAGAAACCCAGCGGTCGGCGATGTCGATACAGCTCGGGAAGAGCTGGACAGTTGCCCACCGGCGCGGCAGGGTGCCAGACATGCGCATCGCTCTCGGAACCCTCGCCCTTATCCTGTCCGCCCTTCCGTTCGGTACGCCGGCCGCTGCCGACTCGCCGCCGAAGTGGCAGGAGTCTGTCGTGGACGCGGACCAGAGCTTCCGCGGGCTGGACGCGGTCAGCGCGCGCACCGCGTGGACCAGTGGCGGCAGCCTGACCGAGGGTGGAGCCGGCGGAGTCTTCCGCACCACCGACGGCGGACGCACGTGGCGAGATGTCAGCCCACCGGAGAGCGACGGCCTGAACTTCCGCGACGTCGAGGCCGACAACGCCCGGACCGCGTCCGTGCTGGCGATCGGGCCGGGCGAGGCGTCCCGGATCTATCGCACCACCGACGGTGGGCGGACCTGGCGCGAGACGTTCCGCAACGCGGAGGAGTCCGCGTTCTACAACTGCATGGACTTCTATCCCGGCGGCAAGCGCGGCCTCGCGGTGAGCGACCCGGTCGACGGCAAGTTCCGCATCATCAGCACCCGCGACCGCGGTCGCTCCTGGCAGGCGATGCCCGACGCCGGCATGCCGGACTCGACGGGTGAGGCGAACTTCTCCGCCAGCGGTGACTGCCTGGTCATCAAGGGCCGGCATGCATGGTTCGGCTCCGGCGGCAGCACCTCCCGGGTGTTCCACTCCGCTGACGGCGGACGCCACTGGCAGGCCGACGACTCCACGATCCCGCCCGGTGAGGCTGCTGGCGTCTTCGGGCTGGCCTTCCGCACGCCGCATCGCGGTGTCGCCGTAGGCGGGGACTTCTCCGCACCTGACAGCGGCGTCGACGCCTCGGCGTACACCGGTCGACGCGGCAACTGGCGCAACGGTGGCGACCTGGCCCACCTCGGCGAGGACGCCTCGTGGATCCAGGGACGCCGGAACACACTGGTGGTCGTCGGCGAGTCCGGAGAGGACGGCGGCAGCAGCCTCAGCCATGACGGCGGACGCAGCTGGAAGAAGTTCTCCGACGTCGGTTTCCACACGCTCGACTGCGTCCGGCGCACCTGTTGGGCGGCCGGTGGCGACGGGCGGGTGGCCACACTGCGGCTCGGCAGGTGACTGAACGCTGGCTGCACAGCCATCGGCTGAACTGCCTCAGACACGCTCGTGCTCGGGAATCTCGTGCCACTTCCCGCTCTTGAGGTCCGCCCAGTACTTGGTGAACTCGTTGCGGATCACCTTGGCCAGGAAGTACAGACCGATGATGTTGCCCAGCGACATCAGGAAGATCACGCAGTCGGAGAAGGTGATCACCGCGGTCAGGCCGCTGGCGGCACCGATCACGGTGAACACCAGGAAGATCACCTTGAACACGTTCTCAGCGACCTTGCTGTCACCGAACAGGTAGCCGGTGCCCTTCATCCCGTAGTAGGAGTAGCTGATCATCGTGGAGAACGCGAACAGCACCACGGCCAGCGTCAGCACGTAGGGGAACCACGGCAACACGGACTCGAAGGCCCGCGAGGTGAGTCCGACGCCGTCGATGTCGTCCTTTCCGGCGAATTCGGGGTCCAGATAGGCGCCACTGATGACAATCGTCAGCGCCGTCATGGTGCACACGATGATGGTGTCGATGAACGGCTCCAGTGAGGCGACGAAGCCTTCGGTGGCGGGACGCTCGGTCTTCACAGGCGAATGCGCCACTGCGGCCGAGCCGAGTCCGGCCTCGTTGGAGAAGGCCGCCCGCTGGAATCCAACGATCAGCGCGCCGATGAGTCCGCCAGCCACACCCTCAGGGGCGAAGGCGCCGGAGAAGATCTCGCCGACGGCTGAGGGCACCTGACCGACGTTGACGAGGATCACGACCAGGCAGGCGAGGACGTAGGTGACGCCCATGAACGGGACGATCTTGCCGGTCACCCGGGCGATCGACTTGATGCCGCCGATGAGGACCATCCCGGCGAGCACGGCGAAGACGACTCCGACGAGCCAACGGTTGTCGGAGATGAAGCTGTCCTCGCCGCCGCTGACGGCGATGATCTGCGCGGAGGCCCGATTGGACTGGAAGGCGTTGCCG
>JAKDNC010000231.1 GCA_030452025.1 Nocardioides sp.
GAGCGCCAGTTCTCCGATCTCTTGTCAGTTCCCCCGTTCGCGTCGCTCGTGTTCACTGAGGGGGACGCAGATGGTCTGCCGAGGACACGCGTGCTGTCGTGGTCTTCTCGACGAGAGGGAGTGCCCGATGCAGCACACCGACTGGTTGCTGGCTCATTCCGAGCGCGGCAACGCACAGACGGTCCTCGACGATCGCCACGAGGGCGAAATTGCCTGGTCCACCGGGAACGAGGTCCGCCCGCTGATCCACGGGGCGACCTATTTCGCCGAGCTCTACGAACGGCTGCAGGAGACCGAGGAAGGCGACATCGTCTACTTCACCGACTGGCAGGGTGACGCCGATGAGCAACTGACCGGAGCACCCGGCAGCGAGGTGCTCACGGTGCTGGCAGCCGCCGATGAGCGCGGGGTCGACGTGCGCGGTCTGATCTGGCGCTCCCACACCGAGATGCTCAACTTCAATGCGAAGGCGAACCGGCTCCTGGGCCGACAGCTCCAGTCACGCGGGGCCGAGGCCCTGCTCGACATGCGGGTGCGCACGGGCGGATCACACCACCAGAAGCTCGTGGTGATCCGCTACCGGGGCCGGCCAGAGCATGACGTCGCCTACGGCGGCGGGATCGACCTGTGCCACTCTCGTCGCGACGACGCCCGCCATCTGGGCGATCCCCAGGCATTGGCGATGGCCTCGGAGTACGGCGATACGCCGCCCTGGCACGACGTACAGGCCGCCATCACCGGCCCGGCCGTGCACGACGCCGAGACAGTCTTCCGGGAGCGTTGGCTCGATCCGACAGCATTGACGCGGCATCCGATCTACTGGGCCCAGGACAAGATCCGGCGCATGGACATGACCCCCAACCCCCTGCCCGAGCAGGCGCCGCCACCACCCTCGCCGGAGGGCGCGACCCACGTCGTGCAACTGCTGCGCACCTACCCCAACCTGCGCCACGGCAGGGACTATCCCTTCGCACGCGGTGGGGAGCGCAGCGTGGCCCGGGGCTACACCAAGGCTATCTCCCGCACGCGCAACCTGATCTACATCGAGGATCAATACCTCTGGGGCCACGAGGTCGGCGACGTCCTCACCCGAGCGCTGAACGCCAATCCTGACCTCCACGTCGTAGCGGTGCTGCCGCTGTTCACCGACCAGGACGGTCTCCTGGCGCGCGTGCCCCAACTGCTCGGCCGTGGGCAGGCGATCAGGCAGATGATGGAGGCAGCCCCCGGGCGGGTGGCGATCTACGGCCTCGAGAACCACGAGGGCACCCCGATCTATGTCCACGCCAAGGTCTGCGTGATGGACGACATCTGGGCGACTGTCGGATCGGACAACTTCAACCGACGCTCCTGGACCCACGACTCGGAGGTCTCCGCGGTCGTGGTCGACCCCTCCGCCGATGATCACAGCCCCTACGCACGACGCCTACGCCTCACCCTCGCCGCCGAACACCTCGACCGAGTGGTCGACACCCGGCACGACGACACCCGGCACGACGAGACGCTGCTCGCGACGATGGCGGACTGCGTCGCCGCACCCGACTTCTTTGCAGCCTTCGAGGAGTCGGCCGATCGCCTCGACGCGTGGCACGCGAACGGCTGCCTCGGGCCACGTCCCCCCGGGCGCCTACGTCGTCAACCAACACCGGACCTGTCGTGGTGGCAACGACTGGCCGTTCAGATTCCCTACCGTCTCCTGCACGACCCCGACGGGCGCCCCGCAGACCTCAAACGCAACCGCGACATCTGAGCGTCGAATCTCGGTGAGGTCGGGAGCCAAGAGCATGAGGATCCTCGCGCGACCCAAGTCTCAACTCGGTGTCAATCCTTTCAAATCTGACGTTGGCCCTCGCAATCGACGGGAAACGACTAACCTCATTGCCGTAGGAGACGGTCGATGCGACGATGACGGCGCCTCGACCCCGGAGGAGGACCAACCGGAGGACGAGCACTCGGACCGTGGAGCGCCATGACTTTTGCTGAATATCTGCAACGCAACTACGAGAACCTCATCGAGTTGGGGATCGAGCACATCCAGCTGGTGGTCATCGCCATGGGTATCGCCATCGCCCTCGGGATCCCGCTCGGCGTCATCGCCCAGCGCACCCAGCCTCTCCGGGCACCGATCCTGGCCACGACCGGGTTCTTCCTCACGCTCCCTTCCCTGGCGCTCTTCGCGATCTTCATCCCGGTGCTGGGGATCGGCATGAAGCCCGCCATTGCGGCTCTCGTGCTCTACGCACTGTTGCCGATCGTGAGCAACACGGTCACCGGGTTGGACTCCGTCGACGCTGCCGTGATCAAAGCCTCGCGCGGCATGGGGATGGGCTCCTCTCGCCGTCTCCTCCAGGTTGAGCTCCCGTTGGCCTGGCCGGTGATCATCACCGGCATCCGGGTCTCGACACAGGTGGTCGTGGGTATCGCTGCCATCGCTGCCCTGGTCGGGGGCCCGGGTCTGGGCAACGAGATCTTCCGGGGCATCCGGTCGGTCCCCAGCGCCAACGCACCGAACCTGATGTATGGCGGCACGTTGGCGATCGTCGTCCTGGCGTTGCTCCTCGATGCCGTCTTCGTCCTGATCCGTCAGCTGACAACCTCGCGAGGAATCCGATGACCACCACCGAACCGAACCCCGCGACGCCCGAGAGCGGCCTGCGTCCCGAGAAGGATGCGAGCGCTCGACCGATGATCCAGCTGGTCGAGCTGACCAAGACATTCCCCGGGCAGAAGAACCCCGCCGTCGACAGCCTGTCCCTCGATGTCGCCCGTGGCGAGGTCGTCGTGCTGGTCGGCCCGTCCGGCTGCGGCAAGACGACGTCGATGGAGCTGATCAACCGTCTGATCGAGCCCACCTCCGGGCACATCATCCTCGACGGTGAGGACGTGACGACCGGAAACGCGGACGAGCTGCGCCGCCGGATCGGCTACGTCATCCAGGAGACCGGGCTCCTCCCCCACCGCACCATCGCCCAGAACATCGCCACGGTTCCTCAGCTGGTGGGATGGAAACGCCCGCAGATCTCCGACCGGGTCGACGAGCTGCTCACGATGGTGGGAATGGACCCGGCCGTCTACCGCAACAGATACCCACGCGAGCTCTCAGGTGGACAACGTCAGCGTGTCGGGGTGGCCCGGGCGATGGCCGCCGACCCGCCGGTGATGCTGATGGACGAACCGTTCGGGGCCATCGACCCGATCACCCGCGAGCGGCTCCAGAACGAGTTCCTCCGGCTGCAGCAGCAGATCCAGAAGACCATCATCTTCGTCACCCACGACATCAACGAGGCCATCAAGATGGGTGACAAGATTGCCGTCCTGCGAGACCAGTCCCACGTGGCGCAGTTCGACACGCCCGAGAACATCCTGACGAACCCGGCCAACGACTACGTCGCCGACTTCATCGGCGCCGGCGCCTCGCTGCGGCGGTTGAATCTGAGCCGGATCCATGACGTCGAGATGACCACGGACCTGCCGATCGGGTCGGTCGACGAGAGCACCCGCGAGTTGCTCTCCCGGCTCCGGGCCTCCGACTGGTCCGCTCTGCTCGTCCTGGACCGGGACAGGCGTCCGCTGCGCTGGGTGACAGCCGGCGACCTACGGCGAGGCAGCGACGTGCGTGCGCTGGGTCTGCCCGCCCAGGCGGTCATCGAGGCACATGTGACCCTGTCCGACGCCCTCAACGAACTGATCACGTCCAGCGGTGGCGTGGCGATCGTCGTCGATTCAGTCGGCGCCTACCGGGGAGTGGTCGACCTGGAGACGATCATGGCCGCGGTGCGGACCATGCGCGATCAACACTCCGCGTTCTACATGGCACAGAAGGTCCAGCCGGACGAGGTCTCCTGATGTCCCAGAGCGCTCCGGCCACTCCGGCCCTCGACTCCGCGACCCCGGTTCGGGTCTCTCGCCGATCCGACGGTCTCAGCATCGTCTCGCTGCTCGGCATGCCGATCTTCCTCGCGATCATCGGCGGGGCCACGTACTGGTGGATCCACTCCCAGGAGCTCGACTCGATCGAGAGGCGAGTGCTCACCAAGGACGAGCTGGTGGAACGCACGGTCCAGCACCTGCAACTGACGGTCGTCTCCACCATCATCGTCCTGGTGATCGCCGTTCCCCTCGGGATCATGCTCACTCGCCGGTGGGCCAGGCACGCCGTGCCGGTCGTCCTGGGGATCGGCAACATCGGTCAGGGCGTGCCATCAATCGGCCTGCTGGCCGTGATCTACGCGCTCTTCGGAACCCTGGGCTTCAAGCCGGTCGTGGTGGGGCTGGTTGCCTACTCAGCGCTTCCGATCCTGCGCAACACCATGGTGGGCCTGCAGCAGGTCGACCGGACGCTCATCAAGGCGTCCCGGGGGATGGGCATGTCGCCGTTCCAGGTGCTCACCCGGGTCGAACTCCCGCTGGCCTTCCCGGTCATGATCGCAGGACTGCGGATCGCGCTGATCCTCAACGTCGGCACTGCGGCCCTCGCCGTCTTCTTCGGCGCCGGGGGGCTGGGCTACATCATCTTCAACGGTATCGGGCTCAACCGCACTACGATCCTGGTCACCGGAGTGGTGCTCGTCTCCGGACTCGCGCTCCTGGTCGACTACCTCGGTGGGCTTCTCGGGATCCTCCTCTCACCTCGCGGGCTGTGAGGGCCCGGTCACGGATTTCAACGAAGGCTCACAAGCACGATCCCACCCCTAAAAGGAGCAACATGCGTACCAAGAAACTATGGGCGGTCCTCGGTGCGGGGGCGCTCACCCTCAGTCTGGCAGCCTGCGGCAGCGACGACAGCAGCGGCAACCCCGACACCGAAGGCATCCTGGACGGGGCCAAGATCACGGTGGGGTCCAAGGACTTCGACGAGCAGCTGGTCCTGGGCAACATCTCCAAGCTCGCACTCGAGCAGGCTGGGGCCACGGTGAAGGACGAGATCAACACCGGCGGCACCGACGTGGCCCGCGCTGCCCTGCTCGGAGGTGACATCGACACCTACTGGGAGTACAACGGCACCGCCTGGATCTCCTTCTTCAAGGAGACCAAGCCGATCCCGGATCGGATCAAGCAGTACGAGGTCGTCCGGGACCGTGACCTGAAGGAGAACAAGCTCCACTGGCTCGAGCCCGCCGAGTTCAACAACACCTATGCGCTGGCGTTCCTCAGCTCTGCGGCGGACGACCTCGGCAACCCGACCACCCTCTCGGACCTCGGCCCTCTCATCTCCAGCGACCCGGACAAGGCGACGTTGTGCGTGGAGAGCGAGTTCTCCGCACGTGACGACGGACTGCCCGGCATGGAAAAGACCTACGGCTACAAGTTCCCCACGGACAACGTCACCGTCCTGGACACCGCGATCGTCTACTCGGCGACCGCCAAGCAGGACCCGTGCAACTTCGGCGAGGTCTTCACCAGCGACGGCCGGGTCAGCGCCCTGGACCTCACTGTCCTCGAGGACGACAAGGGCTTCTTCCCGCTCTACAACCCCAGCCCGGTCTTCGACGACAAGGTCTATTCGAAGTACGGCGACGAGCTCGACGAGATCTTCAACCCCATCGCCAAGGCACTGACCCAGGAGGAGATGACCAAGCTCAACGAGCGCGTCTCCGTCGACCTGGAGCTGCCCAAGGACGTGGCGGAGGACTGGCTCAAGGAGCAAGGCTTCATCTGATCTCCGGATGATGGTCGCGGCCCTCGGGTGCGGCACAATCAGACGGGACAATCAGACGGGGGCGGCCCCAAGTGGTCCGCCCCCGTTGTCATGTCGCGTCGGATCCGGGACCACCGCACCGAAGATCGCGGGGCGGGGAGGATCAGCCCGCGGCGAGGCGCTTGAGCGCGTTGCGGGCGATCTGCGGGTCGGTCGTCGCCCACATCGGCGGCAGGCTGGCCTTGAGGAAGGTGCCGTATCGGGCCGTGGCGA
>JAKDNC010000232.1 GCA_030452025.1 Nocardioides sp.
GACGATCTCAAACCTGCGCGTCACGGCGACCGGTTCGAACGCGGGTACCCTCATCGCTGACGTGGCGTCGAAGGATATGGACGGCAACAACGTCGGCGGCAGCGGAATCACGTTCGCAAACCTGAGCTTCTCGTCACTCTCTGCCAGCGGAGGCACAGCCTCGACGACCCTGACTGCTGCTGGAGCCAAGGCGTTCGCCGGCTTCTACGACGCCGGTCAAGCCATGGATTCGCTGACCGTATCGTTCTCGGGCGCGCGTAATTCGTCGACCGAGCAGGTCTGCTACGACGAGAACGGCAACCGGGTCAACCCGGACGGCACACCGTACACGGGCGGCCCCGCGGTGAACACGGGCGGCGTCATGGCGGCTGCTGACACCGAGGTTCCGGCCGGCGCCGGGTGGGGCGTGCTCGGATTCGGCTTCCTGCTGACTCTGTTCGCCGCTCGACGCCTCCTCGTCGCCCGGCGCGAGGTGTGGTTCCAGCACGGCCCGCTCGACCACGCGATCCGCGCCTCCATCGCGATCCCGGGCTTCATCACGCCGGTGGTCTTCAACGGGCGCCTGCTCGTCGACGGTGGGCTGCTCAACCCGGTCCCGATCGAGCCGACCGTGATCGCTGCCGCCGATCTGATCATCGGTGTCTCCCTCAACGGTGAACGCACCCTGGAGGGCAACGCGCCGGTCCGGGAGTCCGCCGAACCTCGACCGTTCGACGACTGGGCCGAGCGGATGCGACAGAGCGTCGCGGGCACGGCGATGGCGCGTCGGATGCCGCGACGCAAGGACAAGCCCGAGCCTGACCCCCTCACCAAGGACCTCGGTGTCACCAGCTTGTTGAGCATGTCCTTCGACACGATGAGCTCCCTGATCAGCCGCTACCGGATGGCCACCAACCCACCCGACATGCTCGTTTCGGTGCCGATCAGCTCGGCCCGCACGCTCGACTTCCACAAGGCTGCACCGATGATCGACATGGGGCGCCGGCTGATGGCAGAGGAGCTCGACCGGCAGGGCTACTGAACGGGCTGCCCGGTCTGGTGTGCCGTCCAGTCGGGTGGGCGACCCAGGAATGCGATCAGGTGAACCCCGGCTGATGCGCCGGGCGGGGCCACGACCTCCGGCCCGCAGACGCCGTCCATCCGCAGTGCATCCTCGCTGCCCCGCGCCGCCCTGGGATAGCGCACGGCATCGGTGTCGTCGAGCGGCTCATGCGCGACCAGCCCCGAGCCACGGGCGATGTCCCACCGGTGCACGAGGAGATTCATGCCGAAAAAGTCGTCGAGCGTTGCACCCACGGTCGTGTTGCCGAAGTAGCCGTCGTAGGACGTCTCGGCCCGCCCGTCGAGGAGGATCTCTGCACACAGGGCGCTCACGGCGGCCCAGTCGGATCGTGGGTCACCGACCATCCTTCGCACGGGCTGGGGGCCGACCACCGGTCGGCGGGAACAGCATCGATCACCTCGGTGAACTGGGCGGCAAGTCGCTGGTAACGCTCATGGGTCGCTGTCATCACTCGATCGAAGCAGCCAGCCGCCGACCGTTCTTGTACGGATCGGACATGTCGGGGAAAGTCGAAGTACTCCCCAGGAAGACCGCCGGAGTCCTGCCGGTGACCCGTCGACACTCACGCCCCAGGTGCGCTTGGTCGACGTACCCCGCCCCCACGGCCAGGCCCGCCAGCGTCGGGCTCTCCTCCGTGGCGCCGCGGGCCACGAAGCGCTGCAACCTCAGCAGCCGAGCCAGGGCGGCCAGGCCGTAGCCGAAGAGTCGCACACATCGTCGATGCAGTGTCCGGGGCTGGACGCCGAGCACTCCGGCGAGCGAGGCCACGTCGTCGTGCGGTGCGAGCGCCAGCCTGGACAGCACCGATTCGGCGATGTAGTCGGGCTCGCGGTCGGCGTACCGCTCGTCCACCAGCCCGACCAGGATGTCCCGTCGTACGTCGAGACTGTCCGCGGCTGCGATCCGTTCGCTCCACGCGATGGCCTGTGCCTCCCCGATCACCTCACCCGCCTCGACCCGCTGCTCCCGGACCCGGCCCGTGTCGAGTCCGAAGAGCGCCGAGGGCACACCGGGACGGAAGCGGACGCCGACCGCGGTCGTGCCCGCCGGAAGCTGGAAGGACCAGGCCGTCGTCTCGGGCCGCAGAACACAAGCCTGCCGGTCGAGAGCCAGAGCAGGTCACAGCAGGCGTCCGGCACCAAGATGTGTTCCCCGCTGGGCACCGCCGTCCACGACCAGAGGAGCAGACGCAGGCTCTCAGCCGGTGGATCAACGGGGGTGTACCAACCAGTGCGCAGCACGTTCCCAAGATGCCCGGTTCGTCATGCACGGCGCATCGTCCAGGGCATCCAGACGCCCCGGCGGGATCAGTGGAAGTCGAGGAGCCGCAACTGGGCGGCTCGCGAGGCGGGCCCCTGCCCCTGGGCGCGGGCCATCTCGATCCCGTCCGTGCTCGGCGGCGGCCCCCAGTCCCGATGATCACCCAGGATCAGGAGCCGAAGGAAGAGGCCCCCGGCCAGGACACCACCGATGAGATCGGTCGCCCAGTGCCAACCGAGGGCGAACGAGACCACGACCGAGTTGACCGTGATTGCCGCGACTGCCCAGCTCAGGACTCCGACGAGTCTCGGGGAGGCCCCGCTGTAGCGGGCGATCAGGTGGACCGCGGCGCCGTAGACCAGCACCGCTTCAGCAGCATGACCCGAGGGGTAGCTGATGCCCCGCTCCCCGAATTCCAGGAGCCCGCCGGCGAGGAAGTGGGTCTCGCCCACGACCGGCGCCGGGCGCGCAAGCAGAAGCTTGAGCGCACCGACCCCGAAGAAGAAGGCGACCTCGGCCATCACCGCGAACCAGATCGGTCGCCACGAGCCCCGTCGGTGTGCGAGCACGATCGCCACGACCGCGAGCACCGGGAGTCCGACGGCCTGGCCGGCGATCCGGTCGAGGACGCCCTGCACGAACGGCTCCAGCCCCGGGGCAAGGTCGACGATCCAGCGTCGGTGAAGCCTCTGGTCGAGGAGCTGCATCGGTCCGGCGGCCGCCAGCGTGACCACGGCCAGGCCGAGGACCAGCGCCGGGATCGATGTCGCCCGGGCAAGCAAGCTCGCGCCACGAGGCCCTGTGGGCGGGCGCACGGTGCGGGTATGAAGCGTGCCTGCTGGCGGCTCGGACGTTTCGACAGTCATGAGCCGGCGAGGCTAGCCAGCGGCCGTCCACAATTCACGAGGGGGAGACGAGCCTCACGCGTGCTCCATGCCACCCCAGACCGTGTGGAGACCCCCTGACCTCAGGCAAGTACGACGAGTTGAACCGGCGTGTCTAGGCTGTCCCGGTTGCCTGCACGGCACACGAGACCAGGAGGACGATGACTGCCCAGAAGGTGCCCGGCACCGCCGCCGACGACAGCAGCCACCTCGGGCACGGTCTACGAACCAGGCACTTGACAATGATGGGCCTGGGCTCCGCAATCGGTGCCGGCCTGTTCCTCGGTTCCGGCGTCGGCATCGCCACCGCCGGTCCAGCGATCCTCGTCTCCTACGCCGTGGCCGGCCTGGTCGTCATCTTCGTGATGCGGATGTTGGCCGAGATGGCGAGCGCCCGACCAGCAAGTGGCTCGTTCTCGGTCTATGCCGAGGAGGCTCTCGGGCCATGGGCGGGGTTCCTGCTCGGCTGGCTGTACTGGTTCATGCTCGTCATGGTCCTCGGTGCCGAGATCACCGGTGCGGCCCAGATCGTCAGCGACTGGCTCCCGGCATTGCCGCAGTGGGCCGCGGCGCTGGTGTTCGTGACCCTGTTCGCGATCGTCAACCTGTGGGGTGTCCGCCAGTTCGGCGAGTTCGAGTTCTGGTTCGCGTTCATCAAGGTCGCCGCCATCATCTGCTTCCTTGTCATCGGAGTGCTGCTGGCGCTCGGGGCCCTTCCGGGCACGGACCCGGTCGGCACGACGTTCCTGCTTGGCGAGGGCGGGTTCGCACCCAACGGTTTCAGCGGTGTCGCGGCTGGCCTGCTCGTCGTCGCATTCGCATTCGGCGGCATCGAGATCGTGACGATCGCCTCTGCTGAGGCTGAGGACCCGCAGCTCGCGGTCGCCCGTTCCACCCGCAGCATCGTGTGGCGGATCCTGGTGTTCTACCTCTGCTCGATCGGGATCATGGTGCTCGTCATGCCGTGGGACTCCTCCGAGCTGGAGGCCAGCCCCTTCGCCGCGGTCCTTGACCTGGCGGGGCTCCCCCTTGCCGCCACCCTCATGCAGGTGGTCGTCGTGCTGGCGCTGCTCTCGGCGTTCAACGCTCAGGTCTACGGCACCTCGCGGATGGCCTACTCCCTCGCTCGTCGTGGCGACGGGCCCCGGGCGCTCACCCTGGTCTCGGCCAGGAACGTGCCGTGGGTCTCTGTGCTGGTCTCGATCTTCTTCGGTTTCGTGGCTGTGCTGCTCAATTGGATGCTGCCGGACTCGCTGCTGGGCATCCTGCTCAACGCGGTGGGTGCGGCGCTTCTCGTGGTCTGGGTCCTGATCGTGGTCGCGCAGCTGCGGCTGGGTCCCGTGCTGGCCGCCGAGGCCGAGGCGAGCGGCACACCACTCGCGATTCGGTCCTGGGGCCACCCCTGGCTGAACTGGGTGGTGCTCGCGGCTCTCGCCGCGCTGACGGTGCTGATGCTCACGGACTCCGATGCACGGGCACAGCTGTTCGCCACCGGCGGGCTGGTCGTGGTGATCCTCCTGATCCACGTCGTCACCCGCAGAGCGCGCGACCGAGCCCGTGGCTGAGGACAGTCGCCGGGGGCACCCCCTAGGCTGCTGCACATGGTCAGCACCCACTATGAGGCGATCACCACACCGGATGGAACCTTCGACGCGTTCTGTGCGGTGCCCGACGCACCCGATGCCCCAGCCGTCCTGGTCTTCCAGGAGGTCTTCGGGATCAACGACAACATTCGGGGTCTCGCCACCCGCCTGGCCGAGGCTGGCTACCTCGCGCTCGCACCGGACGTGTTCTGGCGCATCGAGCCGCGCTTCGAGCGCAAGGACGAGTCGGGGCTGGCCGATGGCTTCACGATGGTCCAGCAGCTCGACCTCGACCTCGCCACGGCCGACATCACCGTCACCATGGCGCACGCCTTGGCGATGCCGGGATGCAACGGGCGGGTCGGCGGAGTCGGCTTCTGTCTCGGCGGCACGCTCGCCTACCTCTTCGCCACCGACTCCCGGGTGGGTGGTCGCGGCCCGGACGCCGTCGTGTCCTACTACGGCTCAGGGGTCAACGGCCTGCTCGAATCGGCGGACCGACTCCAGTGCCCGGCGCTGTTCCACTACGGCGCCGACGACCCCTACATCACCGTCGACAAGATCGACGAGGTCGAGCAGGCGCTGGCCGGTCGCCCCGACGTCACCGTGCACCGCTACGACGCCGGGCATGCGTTCTCCAACTGGGATGCGCCATCGATGTACGACGAGACCGCCGCCCACCAGGCCTGGGGCCGGACGATGCACTTCTTCGACGAGCAGCTGCGCTCGACCTGACCCTCAGTGGTTGAAGCGGTAGCCCACCGCGCTCCGTCACGGAACGGACTTCGCCGAGCTGGTCATGGCAGCGCGAAGAAGTCACGAAGCCAACCGTCGACTTCACGCATCGTCGCAGAATCGACGGTGCCCGCGAGATCGAAGAGCCGTTCACGTGTGACCGTCCGTGGCTGCTCGGTCATAGCGAAGATCGGCTGGGCGAGCACCAGGTCCGCCCCGTTCAACGGCACGTGATTGGGCCACCCACGATCATTCGTCGTTGCCGGGACGATGATCGCAAGAGTGTCTGCCTGCTCAAGGTAGAGATCGCTGGCGATGACGAGCGCGGGGCGACGGCCTGCTTGCTCGCGCCCACACACCGGGTCGAGTTCGG